>WLFX01000012.1 GCA_009703545.1 Actinomycetota bacterium | reverse complement strand
TGCGACCAATGCCGGTGGCACCTCGCGATATTCACCAAATCGAAAGGTCACAATGGCTACGTCAGACAAGGCCCAATCCGACAAGGCGCAACTTAGCGCCCTCGGATACGAAGGGTCGTACCACCGCTCTATGTCGGTATGGAGTGCACTCGCACTCGGATTCACCTACCTGTCACCGCTCGTCGCGATCTACGCGCTGTTCGGTCTCGGTCTCGCTACCGCTGGCCCAAGCGCAATTTGGTGGATCGTCATCGTTGGCGCCGGACAGATGCTCGTGGCACTCGTCATGGGCGAGGTCGTCTCGCAGTTCCCCATCGCCGGCGGTATCTATCCGTGGATGCGCCGCCTCGCTGGAAAGCGAAGCGCGTGGCTCACAGCGTGGATTTACGCCTGGGCAATGCTGGTGACAATCACGTCGGTTGCCGAATTCGGCGCTCCGTTCCTCGCAACGGTGTTCGGTATCAGCGAATTGACGCCAGAGGTAAACCTCGCGCTGTCTCTCGCGCTGCTGCTTCTCGCCCTCTTGCTCAACCTGGGTGGCACGAAACTCCTCGGTCGAATTGCTCGAATCGGCCTCGCGGCGGAACTTATCGGAGTCGTCGGAATGGGCCTGTACCTGCTCGTCTTCCACCGTCACAACGAGTTCAGCGTGTTCTTCTCCGTCTTCCAGGGCGGCATTACCGATTGGGGCCCCATCTTCCTCGGTGCCGCACTAGTCGGTTTGTTCATGTTCTACGGGTTCGAAGCATGTGGTGACGTCGCCGAAGAGGTCACCGACGCCGCACGCGAGGTTCCCAAGGCCATGTACCTGACAATCATCGTCGGTGGAGTTTCCGCCATCGCGTCATTCTCGGGATACGTCCTCGCCGCACCCGACCTCGAGGCACTCGCCGCAGACCCCGCACCGATCCCGACGGTACTCACCGCCGCCATCGGTGAAGGTGGAATGCGCATCTTCCTGATTGTCGCCGTCATGGCATTCATCTCGTGTGTCCTGAGCCTCCAGGCGGCAGCAAGCCGTTTGTTGCACTCGTTCGCTCGTGACAAGATGCTCCCTGCAAGCGGATGGCTTGGCAAGATCTCGGAACGCTCGAAGGTTCCTACCAACGCGCTGCTCGTTGCGAGCATCGTGCCAATGATCCTCTGCATCGTCGTCTACAGCGACCCGACAACCTTGTTGCCCATCACGGACTTCGCGGTTGCCGGAATCTATGTCGCCTTCCAGGCCGTCGTGCTTGCGGCGCTGTGGAACCGCTTCCGCGGTTGGAAGCCCGCTGGACCCTGGAACCTCGGTGGTGCCGGACTCATCATCAACATCGGTGCGCTCGCCTACGGAATCTTCGCGCTCTACCAGCTCGTTGTTCCTGACGCTCTCGCACAGGGTGGAATCGCGATTGTTCTCGGTTCCGGTGCGCTGTATCTGTTCATCGCCCGTCCCGATCGTCGCTCTAACGCGCCGTTCTCGGACGCGATCGCGGTTGCAAACAAGATGCGCGCTGGCAAGTAACATCTCGCACAACAGTGGGGCCCCGCTTCGGCGGGGCTCCATTCGTTTAAGGTGCTTCTCGAAAAGCACGACCCGTGACTTCGGTCTCGGCGATGGTCAACCACGGCCCAATCATCGGCACACCAAGTTGAATAATGATGGACACTATTGGCTTTCCTGCCACCTCACTCGACGTAACAGAAATTGATCGAACCAACGACGCCGCGACGCCGTTCGCCACGAGAGCAGTCGCACGGGCAATGCCCTCAGAATCAGCCGTGTCCGCGAGAGCGGCGTGCGCAGCGCCAGCAATCGCAGAATCGATCGCTACCGCTCGGATGTGAGCGACAAATGCGATTTGTAGAACGGTCAACGCGACCGCGACGAGCAAGACCCCGACCATCACGAACTCGACCGGGGCACTGCCGCGTTCGAGCCCGCGAGTCATATCGACAAGACGCGGTCGATGGCGTTGTTAAAGACTTCACCGAGAGCTGGGCCGGCCATTGCCCACATGACGACGACAAGACCCGCCGTCATCAGAGTGATGAGCACCCAGCCGGGGACGTCGCCGCGGTCAACAGAATTACGAGGGAAGTGTGTCATGAACCCATCGTGGGGTACACGCGTTCTGGCGACGAAACTTATCCCCAGAACTCAGGAGCGCGCGGACTTTTTGCGTTCGTCCAGGATGCGAACCGCATAGAAGACCGTCCCCGCGATGACCGCCACCGCGGTGACACGGAAAGCAATGTTGAGTCCGGAAATCGTTGAACTGAAAGGAGAATCGGCGAACTGGCTGTCCGACGCCATCGGGTCGTAAGAGTAGACGAGAAGTGAGACTGTCGCGATGCTACAGACGATGGCGGCGGTCAGAGAAATCCAGGTCAGTTTCGGGATAGCAACTCGGCCGACGAGACGGGCGGCCACGGTGAGCAATAAAACTATCAGGACGGCAATGCCACCTTGAAGTGCATCCACCCAACCCCTGAGGCTGAACAAAATGGCGATTATTTGAATTACCAACGCGATGGTGAGGCGAAGTCTCATGGTGTCCCTTCCGACACCACCAGTATTGCGCGAAATCGCTCTTCCCTCATAGGGAAATGGACCCGAGTGCGGTGAGCCCAGGGAAGACCGCCATGACGACGGTCACGGGAAGGATGGCGAAGATGAGCGGAAACATCATGAGTGTCTCTTTGGCGCTTGCGGATTCGAGCAGTCGACGGCCGGCAGCCTGCTGTTCGTCATCGGCAAGCGAGCGAATGATCTCGGTGAGGGGCGTCCCGTATTGTCGCGCGGTGACGAGGTGGTCGACCAGGCGGGACCAACCAGGGTGAGCGACGCGAACATCACTTGCGTGAAGTGCGTCAGAGACAGAGACTCCCAATCCGATTTCTGCGACAATCACTCGGCATTCGTCGGAGAGTTCGCCTACCCCGCTGGTGGCAATTCGCTCGAGCGCGATAGGCACCGACATACCGGCAGAGACACAGAGACCGATGAGGTCCAGTGCGCCGGGGAGCTCGTCGGAAATTGCGCTTGTGCGGCGTCGCCTCGCGGCAATCTGACTGATGAACGATGTGGGGATGCGAAGCACGAGTCCAAGGGAACGCAGCGCTCCGTCCCGCTCAAGTGTCGGTGTTCGGGCGGTGGAGATGTCTCGGATATGCGGCGCGAGTTGGATCGCGATGCGGGAAGCAGACGAACCCGCCACCATGACGAACAAGCCAAGGCCGAGCAGGGCGCCCAGTGCAATCTCAATCATCGAGAGCCCCAATCAGCCAGCGCGCTGGTTCGCGCATCGACCCCAACGCACGCATGACGAAATACGCAACCGCGGTGACCCCCGCGGACACCACGATCAGCAGTGTTCCCGCCACCGTGGAGTACGTCTCTCTGTTTTCTGGCCTGCTGGCCAAGAGCGCCAACACAATCCAGGGGGATACAACACCGAGTGTTGCCGCGTGCCGCACCCATGACTGTCGTGATTGGGCCTCGTGCCGCATCGCGGATTCCCTGCGAACCGAACGACCGAGTTCCGCCAACACCACCGGGAGGGCGGTTCCTCCGTATTCGCGTGCGACCACGATCGACTCGACTACGCGGTCGGCAATCGGATCGGCGAGTGAGCGTTGCAATCGACGCATTGCCGAATCGACATCGCTGCCGCGACGCAGGTTTGATTCCAGTTCCGTCCACGCGGTGCGCCACTCCCTCGGGATGATGGTGGCCGCGGCTGTTACCGCATCCGTCAGAGTCGACCCAGAGCGAAGCGCGACCCGAATCGAATCAATCACGTCGGGCCACAGTGCCCGCGCGCGTTGTCGACGCCGATCGCGCGCGCTCGCCAAGGCGATGATGGGAATCCCGCAGCCCACAACAAAACCGAGCGGGGCGATACTCGGAATCGGAATAATCGTCGCTGCGAGCGCGCCGGTAATGACCGCGACGGTGGCCATGACAACACCGATGACCGCTAGAGATACGCCGGCGAGTCCTGATTCGTCGAACCAGGTGCGAACCGGCGACCGCCGCCGTGACCTGGCCGGAATCGCCATCAGCGATATTCCCAGGCCTAAGACAACTCCGCAGGTAATTACTGCCGCGCCCACAGCGATTCCATTGTCAGTGCACCAGAATCGTCCGACGCGATCGGTCGAGCGATATCGACAACTCGCCGTTGCCCATCGCCGTCCATACGGCAATGAACCACGAGGTCGATGGTTGCGAGAATTGTTGACGTCACAAAAGCCTCGGACACCCCGCCCGCGAGTTGGCACAGGGTCACGAGTTTGCGAACGGCATCAGAGGCCGAGTTGGCGTGAATGGTGCACAGCCCGGGAATTCCCGAATTGAGGGCGACAAGTAGGTCGAGTGATTCGTCCCCGCGCACCTCTCCGACAACGAGACGCGTTGGTCTCATCCGAAGCGCTTCCTTAACGAGGCGCCGGAGGGTAACTTCACCGACGCCGTCAAGACTCGCGCCACGACATTGCATGCCGACGGTATCCGGATGGCGCGTCGAGATCTCGAACGTTTCCTCGACGGTAACAATTCGTTCACCCGGATCCAGTTCCGACAGGAGCGCGCACACCATCGTGGTCTTTCCCGCTTGGGTCGCACCCGACACCAGTACAGTTCGGCCCTCGCTGATTGCGGCCTGAAGAATCCGTTTCGCGTCGGGCGCAAGCGTACCGCGCAAAACGAGGTCGTCCAACGTTCGCACCGCTGTCGAAAACTTTCGGATGTTGAGACTCCAGTGTTCCTTGGTGATCGGCGGAATAACGACGTGCAATCGCGAGCCGTCCGGCAAGGACGCATCAACAAATGGTTGGGAAACGTCCACGCGTCGACCGCTACGGCGCAACATGCGTTCGACGAGTGTTCGCATTTCGTCCGCCGCCAGGTTCGCGGGAATCCGTTCGTGTTGACCCGAACGCGCAACGAACACTGCACTCGGGTCGTTAATCCAAATCTCTTCGACGGCGGGATCATCGAGATGCGGTTGCAAAACTCCAAATCCTGAAACCCGATGCGCGACATCGGATTCGGAAAACTCTGTTGCATCCGCTTGACCCAGAGCGCGTTCATTGGCGCGCTGCACTTCTGTGGTGATTGCACGCCCAAGGTCATCACCAGACATGACGGCACGCCGAACTCGGTCCACGATCGAATCGGTTGAGGTCATTCCCCCATCGTGGCGCTCACCGTTTCTGCGCCACGAACATTGTCCACAGAGTTACGCGTGAGGGAGGAAGGTGTACTTCGTCGTGAGATATTCCTCAATACCTTCGGCAGACCCTTCGCGGCCGACCCCCGACTGCTTGACTCCACCGAACGGACCGGCGGCGTTCGAGACAAGTCCCGTGTTGAGCCCCATCATTCCCGTCTCGAGCTTTTCAATGAGGCGATGTCCACGGTGAAGGTCGTTTGTGAATGCATACGAGATGAGTCCGTACTCCGTGTCGTTCGCCATGCGAATGACCTCGTCCTCCGTATCAAATTCGATGACACCCAGAATTGGCCCGAAGATTTCTTCGCTCATGAATCGGGTGTCAGCGTGAACATTCGAGATGACCGTCGGCTGGAAGAACGTTCCGGGCCCCTCCGCCCGCTGGCCGCCGGTGAGGACCGTTGCGCCACGCGCAACCGCATCATCAACGAACGCCTGGCTTGAGACAACCGCGTTCTCGTCAATGAGGGGTCCGATCGTGACGCCCTCTTCAGTCCCGCGACCAATCTTCATCGCGGCGACGCGTTCGGCGACTTTCGCCGAGAACTCTGCGGCGACACCCTTCTGCACGAAGACTCGGTTAGCCGCAGTGCACGCCTGACCAATGTTGCGGAACTTAGCGATCATGACGCCATCCACTGCCTTGTCGAGGTTGGCGTCATCGAACACGATAAAGGGCGCGTTCCCCCCCAGTTCCATAGACGTGCGCAAAACATTGTCGGCCGCCTGTTTCATGAGAACTTTACCGACCTGGGTCGAACCCGTGAACGAGATTTTACGCAGGCGCGGGTCCTGAATGATGATGGGCGACACGTCGCGTGAACGGCTCGTGGTGATGACGTTGACAACACCCTTCGGCACACCGGCCTCTTCGAGAAGAGCGGCAAACGCAAGCGTCGTAAGCGGAGTGAGCTCGGCTGGCTTGATGATCGCGGTGCACCCGGCCGCAATCGCCGGAGCGACCTTTCGGGTCGCCATCGCAATGGGAAAGTTCCACGGTGTGATGAGGAACGACGGACCGACCGGGCGCTTCGAGACAATCATCGTGCCAGTGCCCTCGGGATTCGAACCGTATCGTCCGTTGATGCGGACGGCTTCTTCCGAGAACCAGCGCAGGAATTCGCCACCGTACGTGACTTCACCCTGAGCCTCGGCGAACGGCTTTCCCATTTCCATCGTCATGAGAAGCGCAAAATCGTCTCGGCGTTCGATGAGGAGTTCCCACGCCTTTCGAAGAATCTCGCCCCGCACACGCGGAGCCGTGTTACCCCAGGATTCCTGAACAGCGGACGCCGCATCCATCGCCTTCTTTGCGTCGGCTTCCGACGCGTTAGCGATCGTGGCGAGGTGCTCACCGGTCGCAGGATCAGAGACAGTCAAGGTCTTGCCGCCCTCGGCGTCGACCCAATCACCCCCGATGAACAATTTCGTGGGGACGGAGGCGAGGATGTCTTTTTCAGAGCGCACGCTATTTTTTCCTTTCACCGATCGGGCATCGAGGCCCAACCGACCGAATTACTCGTGTTTCTAAATTTCTAGGCGAAGAACAGTGCCACTCTACGCCACAAAAATTACCTCCGTTAGAATGGTGAACTACGCGGGTGTGGTGAAATTGGTAGACACGCAGGATTTAGGATCCTGTGCTTCGGCGTGTGGGTTCGAGTCCCTCCACCCGCACAATTGAAAGGAATCGAGTGATTAACGCAGCAGGCCTGTTTGACCCAGCAGCACTCATCGAAAGCGCTGGGAATTGGGGTCTCCTGATTGTCGCCGCAATTGTATTCACCGAGACGGGCCTCCTTGTCGGGTTCATGCTTCCCGGCGACACCCTGTTGATCATCACGGGAGTCCTCACTTTCACGGGGACGATTCCACAACCAATCTGGCTTGTTTCCGCCATCATTTTCGTCGCCTCAATACTCGGAAACCAATTGGGCTACCAAATCGGTAGGGTTGGCGGTCCCGCGGTGTTCACCCGTCAAGAAGGCGGACTTTTGTCTCACAAAAGCGTGGAGCGAACCGAGCACTTCTTCGCGCGGTGGGGTCCGCTGTCACTCACTCTCGGACAGTACGTTCCGATTGTGCGCACCTTGCTTCCCGTGGCTGCGGGAATTGGAAAAATGAATCGACTCACCTTCACGCTCTACAACGCTCTTGGCTCGTTTCTGTGGGCGGGGCTCCTCCCCGTTGCAGGGTGGGGCGTCGCGCACATTCCCGGTGTCGCCGAACTCGTCGTTCACTACATCGACCTCGTGCTCCTCGGCGTCGTGGGGGTGAGTGTTCTCTCTATCGGCATCCACTGGTGGCGAGAACGGCGCGAGATTGGCGACGAGGAAAAGTCCTAACTCACACGCCGAGAGTGAGGGCAATCAGCCCGCTGTTGATGACGATGACCACGGCCGTCGACACACCAGCGAGACCTCGAACGACTCCGTTCGATCGGAATTCGCCCATGACCTTCTTGTCACCCGTCACGATGATGAGTGGAATCAGCGCAAACGGGATTCCCCAACTCAGGATCACTTGGGAATAAATCAGCGCCGTTGTGGGCTCGACGCCAATGAACAGAATTGCGATCGCGGGAATGACCGTGATACTTCGTCGAAAGATTGGCGGAATTGTTCGGCGGATGAGACCGTGCATTATTTCCGCACCCGCGTATGCGCCGACCGCAGTCGATGCCAACGACGACGCGAGCAAAGCCACCGCAAAAAACGTCGCCATGAGAGACCCCGACACTGCACCGATGGCAACAAAAGCGCCATCGAGCGTGTCGGTTCCCGATTGCCCGTTGAGAACCACTGCGCCAATCACGAGAAGAGCAAGGTTGACGGCCCCCGCAAGAAGTAGCGCGAGAGTGACATCGATTCGAGTTGCAACCCGAAGCCGAGGAATCGGAACAGTTGCCGATTGGCTAATTCGGTCACGGGAGAACCCAGAGTGCGCGTAGATTGCGTGCGGCATAACCGTCGCTCCAAGAATCGCCGCTGCCAGGATCAGCGAATCTGAACCCTCGAGTCGAGGAACCAACCCCGACGCAAACGACGTTGGATCTACCGGTTGGCCCCACAGAATGGACCCGAATCCGACCGCAATGACCAATAAAAAGACCACGATGAGCCGCTCGAACGGTTTTGCGCCCCAACGACCGTGGACACCGAGGAATGCGACCGACACCACCCCAACGATGAGCCCGCCCACCCAGAGGGGAATCCCCCACAAAAGGTTGAGCGCGATAGCGCCACCGATGACTTCGGCAACGTCTGTTGCCATGGCAATCAATTCACCTTGCGCCCAGTAGCTGAGCCGCCAGCCGCGCGACGTAATTCGACTTCCCAACACTTCGGGAAGGCTCCTCCCCGTCACAATCCCTAGACTCGCCGAAAGGTACTGCACGAGCCACGCGATGAGGTTTCCCGCCACGACGACCCAGACCAGAAGAAAGCCCAATTGGGCGCCGGCGGTAATGTTTGCCGCAACGTTTCCAGGATCTAGATATGCCACGCCGGCGACGAAAGCAGGGCCAAGCAGGGACACAATCGCGGCGCGGTTCGACACACTAGTCCCCCCAATTCGCCGTCTGGAAGTAACGATTAATCGTGGGAGCGATGAGTCCTAATGCCCGACCCCGATGGCTGAACGCAGCCTTTTCCAGATCTGTCATTTCGGCAGCCGTCCCCGACATTCCATTCGGAGAGAAGATCGGGTCGTACCCGAATCCACCCTTTCCCTTTGCCGCTGCCCGGATCACTCCGGGCCATTCTGCGCGAACAACGCGCTCACCGTTCTTCGAAACAAACGCGACCGCACAGACGAAGGTGGCGGCTCGGTTCGTCACGCCCTTCATATTCTCGAGCAGAAGTGCGAGGTTTGCGGAGTCGGACCCCTCCTCGGAATACCTGGAGGAATGAATCCCCGGAGCGCCGTCAAGAGCGTCAACACATATTCCCGAATCGTCTGCCAGCGAGGGTTGGCCAGAATGTTGGAACGCTGCGCGGGCCTTTAGCAATGCGTTCTCCTCGAAGGTTGCGCCGTCCTCAACCGGTGCTTTGCCATCGGTCTGCACGAGTTCAATCCCCGGGCCGAGCAGCGCTTTCATCGTCAGAGCAATTTCAGCGAGTTTGTGCGAGTTGTGGGTAGCAACAACGACAGTCTTCACGAGGTCGACACCGCCAACGTGGCCGCCTGGATTTCGGTCAGACGCGCAGTTCCGTTTGTCGCCAACGTGAGGAGTGCGTCCAATTCGGCCTTATCAAACGGCGCACCTTCCGCCGTTCCTTGCACCTCGACGAACAACCCTCGGCCCGTCGCCACGACGTTCATATCGGTTTCCGCGCGGACGTCCTCGGTGTACTGCAAATCAAGCATTGGTGTTCCGTCGATTATTCCGACGCTGATTGCCGCGACTGAGTCAATCAACGCGGTGGCGTTTTTGCCGATGAAGCCCTTTGCGCGACCCCATTCAATCGCGTCGTGCAGGGCGATATACGCGCCGGTGACAGCTGCGGTGCGCGTTCCCCCGTCCGCCTGCAACACGTCACAGTCGATGACAATGGTGTTCTCGCCGAGTGCCTTCATATCGACAACAGCGCGGAGGCTGCGGCCGATCAGGCGCGATATTTCGTGCGTGCGCCCGCCGATTCGGCCCTTGACGCTTTCGCGGTCGTTGCGGTCGTTGGTGGAGCGGGGCAGCATCGCATATTCCGCGGTGACCCAACCCTTACCTTTACCCGCCATCCAGCGTGGAACACCGTTCGTGAACGATGCCGTGCACAGCACTTTGGTGTTCCCGAACGAAATGAGCGCACTCCCTTCGGCCTGCACGGACCAGCCACGTTCGATAGTCACGGGCCGAAGTTCGTCGTTGGTGCGGCCATCGATGCGAGTCATGAGTCAGTGTTCTCCAGTTCAATTTGTGAGGGAAGTCGGATAGCGCCGGTCGGGAAATCATCGACACGGTCGATCTCGAGCCCGAGGAATCGGTGTGCCAACTCATGGAATCGCTCGCGGTCGCCACCCGTCGTCTCGAACGAGTGAACAGCCGGAGTTGTTGAGGTTCGAAGCAGATCGTGAGTGACCAGAGTTTGGTACACCTCGTAGGCCGTCGCGTCGTCACTCGACACGAGGGATACATCGGGCCCCATGACGTATTGAATGGCAGCAGAAATGAGCGGATAGTGTGTGCATCCGAGGACGAGCGTGTCCACCTTGGCGTCCTTCAAGGGTGCGAGATAGGCATTGGCGACAGCGAACAGTTCCTCGCCGCTAGTCACCCCCGCCTCGACAAACTCGACAAACCGCGGGCATGCGACAGCGGTAACTTCAATCCCGGGATCCGCGACAAACGAATCCTGATACGCACCCGATTTGATGGTTCCCTCGGTTCCAATAACCCCGATACGTTTTGATCGGGTGCGCGCTACCGCTGTTCGAACAGCGGGCTGTATAACTTCGATCACAGGGATTCCGAGTCGATCGGTGTACCGCTCTTTGGCGTCGCGAAACATCGCGGCGGACGCGGTGTTACAGGCGATGACAAGTAACTTGACTCCGTGGTCGGCGAGTTCGTCGAGAAGCGTGAGCGCGTGTTCGCGAACTTCGGCGATGGGGAGTGGTCCGTAAGGGCCGTGTGCGGTATCGCCGATGTACCGGATCGATTCGTTCGGCAATTGGTCGATGACTGCACGCGCAACCGTCAAGCCACCGACACCACTGTCGACGATTCCGATGCTTGCATCCCGATTCATCTTTTTAGCCTACTAATGTCATCGAAAGACCGTTGGGATGGCGGGGTCTCCGGGTGACAAACGGCGACCCGCAGCCGGGAGTTCCGCAAGCGCGATGGCGTGGTGATCGCGCGCGCGGGTGACACCCTCGGCACCGCGGTACTCGTCACGCATGACGCCGTTCGTGATGACGTCATGAATGAGGGGACGACCCGAATCGGTGGTCGAATTATTCGACCCCAGATCGACCAACTCCTCGGTCGCAATCCCGTCGACGAGTCGGCGATGCGCGACCTTTCGGCCGGCGGGGTTATGTTTTTCCGGCGAACGCTTCGAGACGGCAACCCAATTACCCGCTGCATCCTGATGCTCAACCAGTTTGTAGACCATTCCTGCCGCTGGTGCCCCCGAGCCGGTGACAACCGCAGTTCCGACTCCGAACACATCGACCGGGGCACTTCGAAGTGACGCGATAGTGTTCTCGTTCAAATCGTTGGTGACGACGATTTTGGTCGCCGTTGCGCCGAGTGCGTCAAGTTGCGCACGAACACTGCGGACCAACGACGGCAAGTCGCCGGAGTCAATGCGTACTGCACCAAGGGACGGACCGGCCACTCGAATCGCCGTGTCAACGGCGCTCGGAATGTCGAAGGTGTCGATGAGCAGCGTGGTGTCGGTCCCGAAGGCCTCGACTTGGGCGCGAAACGCCTCCTCCTCCGAGTCGTGCAACAGCGTGAAGGAGTGCGCCGATGTTCCGCGGGTCGGGATTCCCCAGGTTCGACCCGCTTCGAGGTTCGAGGTTGCGGCGAAACCGGCGATAAATGCTGCGCGAGCGGCCGCGACACCACTCCCCTCCGACGTGCGGCGTGAACCCATTTCGATCACCGGTTTGCCGTCGGCCGCCGTCGCCATTCTCGAGGCAGCCGTAGCGACCGCGCTGTCGTAATTCAGGATGGACAAGACGAGGGTTTCGAGAATCACTGCTTCGGCGAACGTCCCCTCGACTTCGAGCACAGGCGAGCCGGGGAAAAACAATTCACCCTCTCGATACCCGCGGATGTCGCCCGAGAAACGATAGGCCGACAGATAATCGAGTGTCTCGGCCGACACCACTTTTTCGGACGAGAGCCAACTCACGATGTCGTCGTCGAATCGGAACGACTCAATCGCATCGATCAGGCGACCAACTCCCGCGAACACCCCATATCTGCGGCCAGCGTGAAGTCGACGCGAAAAAACTTCGAACACACACCGACGTTCCGCGCGACCCTCGCGCATCGCGGCGTCGATCATGGTCAGTTCGTATCGGTCGGTGAACAGCGCGGTCGATTCCGCCATAACGGCTACTCGTCTCGCAATCGCTCGTAGATCTCTTTGCAGGTCGGGCAAATCGGAAATCGATCAGGGTTCGAATTCGGCAACCATTTCTTGCCACACAGCGCGCGAACGGGCTTTCCTGTTACGGCTGATTCGACAATCTTGTCCTTTTGGACATAGTGCGAGAACTTGTCGTGGTCGCCGTCGTCCGTAACGTCGTTCTCGAGGAGTTCCTCGAGTTCACGGTCAAGCACGTCAATTGAGCCGGGGGAATCGCTCTCTGAGGTCATGCGAATAGTGTACGCGCGACC
>WLFX01000119.1 GCA_009703545.1 Actinomycetota bacterium | reverse complement strand
TGGAAGACCCGAGTGATGAAAAAAGACCGCACGAATGCGGTCTTTTTTCATTACGTCGGGCTGACAGGATTTGAACCTGCGACCCCTTGACCCCCAGTCAAGTGCGCTACCAAGCTGCGCCACAGCCCGCTACCTCGCGGCAACCTGTTCAGCCTATCAAAATTATGACTACCGAAATCAGGCCGAGGTGCCCAACAACTCCTTGACTGCCTGCTCAAAAACCAGATGGTGCGCCGCGACGTCTTCCACTGTTGTTGTCGGACACATGAGCGCCATGTTGTGGAACGGCGTCAACATGATCCCGCGGTTGGCGAGGTAGAGGTGCAAGAAGTCCTCGAGTTCCCCGTCGGCGGCCGCGTTCGATTCCCCGCCGTTTCGAGGTCCCGGGCTGACGAACCGGTATTCGCATCGAGCACCCAACTGAGCGATTGACCAGGGCAATTGGTACCTGTCGAACAAAACGTTCATGCCTTCGGTAAACAGGGTGCACATCGCGATCATGCGCTCGAACGCAGATTCCGTCAAAACGTGTTCCAGTGTTGCCCTCATGGCCGCAACCGACAAGGGGTTGCCGGCAAGGGTTCCGCCGACGCCACCCATGTCGACCAGATCGAGGTCGTCACGCGCGAGGGCCTGAGCTGCAAAATCAGCCGAGAGTCCGTAAGCGCCAGTTGGGATACCTCCACCGATTGATTTACCGATAACAACGATGTCGGGTTCGAGGTTCCACGCGCGGGTTGCCCCACCGTAGCCAGCACTGAAAGTGTGCGTCTCATCGATGATGAGAAGTGCGCCGTACTTGCGGGTGAGCGCGCGGACACCGTCGTGATACCCCTCCTCGGGCAGAACAATCCCAATGTTCGTCAAAGCGGGTTCAATGAGCACTGCGGCAACATCACCGTGAGCGAGTTCTCTTTCAAGCGCGTCGAGGTCGTTGAATTCGGCGACGCGACTCGTGTCGAGAACATCTACGGGCTCACCGACGTTTCCGGGCCGACTCATGGACTCGCCGTTTGGCCCGACCACGATCAGGGACTCATCGACCGAACCGTGATAACAGTAGGAGTGAAACAGAATTTTCGAACGGCCCGTGAGTGCTCGAACAAGTCGAATGACCCAGCGGTTTGCATCTGTGGCAGTCAGGGCAAAACTCCAACGGTCCATCCCGAACCGTCGAGTCAATTCAGCACCGACCCATTCAGCGTCTACGGTCGGAAGCATTGTGGTCAAACCGCCCTGTTCCGAAACGTGACGGACAACTGCTGCCGCAACCTCGGGTGCGGCGTGACCAGCCATCGCTCCTGTGTCACCGAGCGCGAAATCGATGTAGACATTCCCGTCGATGTCGCGGATCGTGTTACCACGTGCCGATTCGAAATAGACCGGAAATGATCCCGCCTTCTTGTTCATCCACGTCATCGGCACGCGGCCAAACAAATGGTCCGCCGAGGCGTATGCGGCCTTGGACTTCGGGTGCGTCCTCTCGAAATCGTCACGCTCCCGAGTGAATAGTTCCTCTAGGCGACTGCGGTCGATTTCGGCCATCCGTGCACTTCCTTGTGAATCGTGAATGACCCCAGACTACTGGGCGCGATGGTTCTCGAGCATGTCGTTCAAAAGCGACCACGACTGTCCGAAACGTGGGTGAAGTTCAAAAGATTCGACATCGGTGCGCGCAATCCACTGCAGGTCGGTGCTTTCGAGGTCGTTGAACGCCGGCTCGAAGTGCTCGCGCGTTTCGACGATGACGGTCGTGTACGCCCAGAATCCAAGGTCAATCGCATAAGTGTCGATTGGAATAAGGAGGTTCTCGGGAACCCCTGCCTCTTCGTGGGCCTCGCGCATCGCCCCGGCCGTCGCGTCTTCACCGAACTTCAAAGCTCCGCCAGGGATTCCCCAGGTGCCGCCGTGATGCGACCATTCGGCGCGCAATTGCAACAACACACTGTCTGTCGTGCGGTTCCAGACGAGAACACCGGCCGCACCGAACATCCCCCAAACTCGTTCGCCATTTGGGCCGTGAACCCAGTTGTCGCCGAAGTCGCGCTGGTGTGGAGGGGGCAGGTAATTCAAGGGCCGTACCTACTTTCGAGGTCCGCGCTTTTCGCGCACGCGCATCGACACATTGATGGGCGATCCGTCGAAACCCCAGACCTCGCGAAGGCGACGCGTGATGAATCGACGGTATTGCGGGTCGAGGAAGCCGGTCGTGAATAGGACGAACGTCGGTGGACGAGTCGACGCTTGAGTACCGAACAGAATACGGGGTTGCTTTCCGCCGCGAACGGGGTGCGGGTGCGCCGCAGCAAGTTCCGAGAGGAACGCATTGAGTTTTCCGGTTTGAATTCGGGTGTCCCATGATTCGAGGGCAAGTTCCAGGGCCGGCACCAACTTCTCGAGGTGACGACCAGTCCTTGCGGAAATGTTGACGCGCGGTGCCCACGCAACATGGGCGAGGTCTTGGTCGATTTCCCGCTCAAGATACCGCCGACGATCGTCGTCGAGCAGGTCCCACTTGTTGAATGCCAACACAAGCGAACGCCCCGATTCCAATGCCATGTCGATAATGCGAATGTCCTGTTCACTGACGGGCTCGGTGACATCGAGAACGACGACCGCAACTTCGGCTTTTTCCAATGCCGCGGCGGTTCGCAGCGACGCATAGAAATCGGCACCCTGCGCCATGTGTTGGCGTCGTCGAATGCCGGCGGTGTCGACAAAACGCCACACCTTTCCGCCGAGTTCAACCTGTTCATCGATCGGGTCGCGAGTGGTTCCCGCCAGTTCATTGACAACAACACGTTCTTCGCCCGCGGTTTTGTTCAACAGCGACGACTTGCCGACATTTGGACGGCCGATGATTGCTACGCGTCGCGGTCCACCGATTTCCGTCTTGGCCACAGCGCTGATTTCGGGAAGGATCGTAAGCACCTTGTCGAGCATGTCCGCGACACCGCGACCGTGTAGTGCCGATACGGGCCACGGCTCCCCCAGTCCGAGCGACCAGAGTGCAGCGGCTTCGGGCTCTTGACGGGCGTCGTCTACCTTATTTCCGACGAGGATGACGGGTTTCTTCGACGCGCGAAGCATCGTGACAACCCGTTCGTCGGTCGCGGTTGCACCAACCATCGCATCGACCACAAAAAGGACCGCGTCGGCGAGTTCGACCGCAATTTCAGCTTGGAGTGCAACACTCTTGTCGATTCCGCGCGCGTCGGGTTCCCAACCGCCCGTGTCAACCAGAGTGAACTTGCGGTCGTTCCATTCGGCCTTGTAGGTCACACGGTCGCGCGTAACACCGGGGACGTCTTCGACCACCGCTTCACGTCGACCAAGAATTCGATTGACGAGGGCGGACTTTCCGACGTTGGGTCGACCAACAATCGCCAAAACGGGAAGTGCGGGAAGTTCGATGACCTCGTCGGTATCGCCGAGGTGGGATTCAAGGAGAGAGATGTCCTCGTCATCGAGGTCGTAATCCGCAAGCCCCTGACGCAGTGCCTCGGCACGCTGGGCGGCGTCGGCGTCCGTCAGTTCCGACATTCGGTCGACGAGGTCGCCAATGTCGTCTTCGTAGTTCTCGCTCATACGTCACTCCCTGCTCGCACAATGTCGACGATTGCCGAGACGGTGTCCGAAAAATTGATGTCCGACGAATCGACGACTGTCACGCCAGGAGCGGCGGTAAAGAAGTCAACGACGTTCGAATCTTTGGCATCTCGCTCGCGAACCGATGCGGTCGTTTCGGC
>WLFX01000118.1 GCA_009703545.1 Actinomycetota bacterium | reverse complement strand
GTCAGGGTCGCGGACGTCAGAGTCTCTTTCGCGAGAGGCTCTTTTGTCTAGGAGCGACAAACTCCTTGGCTCTGTAGCTCAGTTGGTAGAGCGTTCGACTGAAAATCGAGAGGTCACGGGATCGACGCCCGTCGGAGCCACCATGACCACAAAACTTCGTGCACATCTCGTGTGGTCTCACCCACGTGAGGAATCTCTCACGTCGTCATTGGTCCGAGCCATCAATGACTCTCTCGTCCATCGAGGTTACGACGTCGACGAACTCGACCTCTACCGCGCGGGGTTCGATCCCGTACTTCGCGAACCCGATGAACCGGATTGGGATAATCCACAGAAGTCGTATTCACCGATTGTTGAAGAACTCGCCGGCCGAGTTCAGCGAGCCGATGTGATTGTCGTCGTATTTCCTCTTTGGTGGTACGCGATGCCCGCGATGCTCAAGGGTTACGTCGACCGGGTGTGGAATCACGGCCGGATGTACGGTGACACCGCGAACGTGAACGCGTCGGCCGTGCTGTGGGTCGCTCTCGCTGGTCTCGATCGACTCGCGCTCGACAAGCGCGGGCACATCGATGCGCTCGAACGACAACTCAATGACGGGATAGCCGACTACTGCGGCATCGAAACGAGCCGAACACTCGTTCTCGACGACACGATCGACAATCCGAACCTCGCCGACTCCATATCGAAGGTCGAAACCGAACTCGAACGACTTCTGGACGGTATTCGTGGCTAGTGGCCGATGAAGCGCCAGACGGCGGATGCAATTCCTGCCGGTCGTCCGGTGCGTGCTTCGTCACGATCCGATTGAGCAAATGCCTGGGTCACCGCGTTGACACCGAGCCAGCGAAGAGGCTCGATCTCCCAATTGGGTGAATGACGACCGACCCAGGGAAGCGTCCGCATGTCGGAATCGGTCTCGAGGATTTCGGCGGCGAGAGTTTTCCCTGCGACGTACGCGGTCGAGACGCCGTCACCGACGTAACCGCCGGCCTGGCCGAACCCGGTGCGGCGGTCAAAGGTCACCGATGGATACCAGTCACGGGGGATTCCGAGATTTCCGCCCCATGCGTGGGTGAATTTGGTGTCGCCGAGAACCGGGAATAGTTCGCGCAGGATACCGCGGAGCATGTCGTGAACACCCTCGTCGCGATCGAACGATGGGCTGACCTTCGAGCCGTAGTGGTAAGGCGCGCCTCGTCCGCCGAACGCGAGACGACCGTCCTTCGTTCGTTGGCCGTAAATTCGCAGGTGCCTTTTGTCAGAGAACGTCTCTCGCTCACCTAAACCGATTTCGTCTAACTGCGATTTCGACAGCGGTTCAGTGGCGACCATGAGTGAATACATTGGAATGATGGCGCGGTGGGACTCCTTGAACTCTGCGGTGAATCCTTCGGTTGCACGGATGATGACGTCGGCGCGGACGGTTCCGCGTTCGGTCTCGAGTCGCCGCTCGGCGATTCGAGTGACACGCGTGTGCTCATAAATTTTCGCTCCGAGGCCTTGAACTACTCGGGCTAGGCCGGAGGCGAGCTTTGCCGGGTGCATCGCCGCACAATTCGGCGTATACGTGCCGCCGATAACCTCCGTTGCATTGGCGCGTTCCGATGCCTCTTTCTTACTGAGAAGCTGCATGTGTTCGTCTCCGAACCCCCATGAGTTCCACCCTGCTACTTCGTTACGTGATCGGACGAGTTGAGCTTCGTTTCGAGCGAGCGAAACATATCCACCCTGCTTCCAGTCGCAGTCGAGTTTTTCGGCCGAGATAATCACACCCATTTCTTCGATGGATGCGTTCATCGCTCGCTGAAGCCGGATGGCCTCGTCTCGTGAGGAGAGGCTCGCTATCTTTTTCATCGATGCCGGGAACAATGCTGAGCACCAACCACCGTTTCGACCCGACGCCCCGTAACCGACAGTCTCTGCCTCGCAGATGACCACGTTGAGTGCTGGGTTTTCTTTGAGCAGGAAATAGGCAGTCCACAAACCGGTGTATCCCGCGCCGACAATCGCCACGTCAGCGGCGACATCGCCCTCCAGTGGCGTCGACGAAAACGGCGTGAGCGAGGGATCATCGTGCCATAGCGAAAGTGGTTGGTGGATTGTATTCACGCCTCCCAGTGTTGTGCGAGCGTACGATTAAGTCGACTATACAAAACCACAATAAGCACATACTTTTTCATACATATGAACGATTGGGAATCGTGACCTCTTCGCCCACAGTGGAGATACGTCCACTGATGATCGGTGCCCGCCGATAACATGGACGCGATCCACAACGACAACGACGTCACACGGAGAGGTCATCATGACAAACACTCGAACCGATTCGTCCCTTATCGGACAAATCGAAACGCGCTCTATCGATTACGTGCCCACGCACGAACGCAAAGGTCTGCTGACTGACCAAGCAACCATCTGGTTCGCCGGCAGCGCTCACCTTCTCAGCATGGCAACCGGTGCCATCGGCATCTGGGCCGGACTCAACCTCGGTTGGACTCTGGTAGCCCTCGCCGTCGGAACGGTGATTGGCACAGCACCTGTGTCCGCTCACGCAACTCAGGGTCCGCACCTCGGGCTCCCTCAACTGGTTCAGAGCCGCCCGCAGTTCGGGCGATATGGCGCACTTGCCATCTGGCTCATGGCTCTCATTGTTTACTGGGGCTACGTTGTCTTTGGTGGCAACATGCTCGGTGCGACCGCCGAACAACTCGGCGTTGGAAGTGCGCCAATCTGGGCCATCATTACGGGCCTGGTCGCCGTCGTTCTCGCGATCTTCGGTTACCGGTGGTTGCACGTCGTGCAGCGCTGGATCACCGTCGCATTGATCATCGTTCTCGTCATTTACGTATTCGGACTGGCAGCGGGCGGCGTAATCCCCGCCTCCGCGTGGGATCTCAGCGCAGGAACCTTCCAGATCGCACCATTCTTCATCCAGGTGTCCGCCGCGGCCGCGTACCAGCTGTCGTGGGCGTTTTTCGTCTCTGACTACTCGCGGTACATGCCGGCCGACACCCCCAAGGGCAAGATCATCACGTGGACGTCCCTCGGGCTGTTCTTCGGCGTCTTCTCGTTTGAGGCAATCGGTGCCGTCTGCACCGCAGTCCTTCCCGACGAATATGTGATTTCTGCTCTCGCTCTCACGGGTGACGGAATCTTCGCCGGTCTTGGCACCGTAATGCTCATCATCGGCGGCGCTGGTCTTCTCGGACTGATGGCCATGTGTGTTTACGGCGGTTCGCTGACGATTATCACGGCGATGGACAGCATTCGAAAGGTGCTTCCGACCCGACAGGTGCGAATCTGGACGATTCTGCTCGTTGGATTGACCTCAACCTACGCCGGGGCCTACATGCCTGCGGACTTCCTCAACACGAGTTTCTGGACGATTCTCGTTGTGCTGTCGTACCTGATGGCACCGTGGACCGCGATCAACCTCACCGACTTCTTCTTGGTCCGTCGTGGTCACTACTCGATTCGCGAGATGTTCTCGCGCGCGGGAATCTATGGCAACTGGAATATGAGGGGAATCTTGGCATACCTTGTAACCTTTGCGATCATGATTCCGTTCATGATTCTTCCGTTCTACACGGGCCCGGTCGCTACGGCTCTGGGTGGCGTCGACATCGCGTTCTTCGTCGGCATCCCCATTGGAGGCATCCTGTACTGGGCGCTGTGCCAGAGCATGGACATGAAGGCCGAACGCGCGATTGTCGACAAGGCTGACGCCAACCTCGACGCTGACGCCAAGCCCATCTCCT
>WLFX01000117.1 GCA_009703545.1 Actinomycetota bacterium | reverse complement strand
TCGGTAGCTCGCCGGGCTCATAACCCGGAGGTCGTAGGTTCAAATCCTGCCCCCGCAACCACGTGAAACGGTCCCGAATGCGTTCGGGGCCGTTTTCGTTTGTACAAATTGCTCAGCGATAGGCTCGGAATATGGAGAACCTCAGCGTCGGGTTGGTGCAATTTTCGCCGTCCGACGACTCTGCCGACAATCGTGATGTGTTGCGTGACGCGTTTGGCTATCTCGACGACGCCGACCTCATTGTGCTGCCCGAATACTCCGCGTGGTTTCAGACCGACAACAGTCTCTGGCGCGACGGCGCAGAGCCCATCGACGGACCGTTCGTCACTTTTATGAGAGAACAATCGCGGGAACGTTCGGCGACCATTCTCGCCGGTCTGCTTGTATCGGACGGCGACAGCATCACCAACACCGTTGTTGCGGTTGATGCCCACGGCGTAGTTGGGAGATACGACAAGGTCCACTTGTATGACGCGTTCGGGGCGCTGGAATCGGCGGTCATCACCGCGGGCGACCCCGCTCAATCCCCGCTGATCGTTGACGTCAACGGATGGTCAGTCGGCGTTCAAACGTGTTACGACCTCCGATTTCCCGAGGTGTCGCGCCGCTTGGTGGATGCGGGGGCAACAGTTCTAGCGGTTCCCGCGGATTGGGTTCCGGGTCCGCGTAAGTCGGAACACTGGCAGACCCTCTTACGGGCGCGCGCCATTGAGAATGTCTCGTGGGTTGTTGCTGCGAATCACGCCGGGCCTTCCGGAATCGGCGAATCGATGGTCATCGACCCATTGGGGGATGTCATCATCGAGGCCAGAATGGGTGAAATCGTATTGGACGTTGTCCTTGATCCCGACGCGGTTCTGGCGGCACGACGCTCGAACCCCGCTCTTCGGAATCGTCGCTACATAGTCACACCGTTGTAGCTGGGGATAGTTCCCTCCGCCCTCCCCCAAGGCGTGGCACTCTCACTGAATGCACTTACTATTCATCGCTGTATTCGGGCTTCTTGTTGCGGGTTGCTCTGCAGGGGTCCCGCCTGCTGTTGTGCCGTCCGCCACACCGCCGGCCATCGCGGATGCCAGTGTCCTCATCGTTGACGCTGAGGCGTTGATCGAGGCGACGTTGAAAAAATACGTCGAGGTGACGAATCGCATCGTGTCTGGTGATGCGCCGGTTGCGGCGATTAACGATTTGACAACTCCCGAGTGGGCTATCGAAGAAGCGAACGGATTTGCGGCGCTCGACGTTTTGGACGCAAGCGAAGCGACAGTCTCGATGGCGCGATGGCAACTCACCGCGATGCGGGGACGACACACGTTCGTTGATGCGCTCGTTTCGGCCTGTCTGGGAAGCGCCACAACACAAATGCACGTGACCGTTCGTATGGTTCCGCGCGACGGGGCAATCGTCATCGATGAGATTTCACCGTGGGAGGACTCAACGTGGTGCGCCGTGTCGCCGTCGCCCTGATCGTTGCGCTGGCGACGACCGCGATGTCCGCCCCTGCGACGGCCATCTCGTGCAGCGGCGCTCAGATTACTGCCGGCACGTGTTCAGTTGGTGGGGGGACAACCGGCACCGGAGTAGACCTGTGGGGTGACGCAACGTCGGGCGGCTCCTCCGGAGGAACTAACTCCGATGGGCCGGATGTATGCCCGGTTGTTGTCAACGGGCAGTGTGTGGGCTCGTCACCGCCAAAGGGCGGTGGTGGCCCGACGACCGTCAGCGATCTCGAATCGTTTCGACCGCGCTCACCGCAGCAGTTTGCCGAACCAACAGGATGGGCCATCCAACGGGTCCCTGCGAATTTTTGGTCGACTGTCAAATCTCACGTCGTGTCGGGCAGGTTGCTCGGCAACCCCGCCGATGTCAGATTTTCCCCGAAGATGTATCGGCGATCATTTGGAGATGGTTCTCGTCAGACGAGTGAGAGCCCTGGCGACACCTGGCGCGAGCTCGGCCAGTCGCCATGGACACGAACATTGACGAGCCACTCGTACGACGAGGTGGGAAACGTCCGAGTTCGGCTCGTCGTCTGGTACTCGGCGGCATTTCGATTCGGTTCTCAAGGATGGCGGCGACTCACTGGTTTTGTGAAGGCCAGGGCAAATGACCTCACCGTCAGCGTTCTCTCGGCCGACACGCTGCTCGTCGATCGGTCATGTTCGCGCGGGGCGTTCGGGTGTCCCGTCGGTTGAATCAAGGAAACGCTTAGGCAACATTGGGAAATTCTTAGGAAAAGCGTCCATTCTTAGGGGTATGGAAAACGAAAAAATCCCCACTCCCACCCCCCGCGCCCCTCGCGTTCGCAAAACCGCGGTCGCAGCCGATGCACCACCCATCGTCCAGCACGATCCGACTCCTGTTCAGCGTCGACCGTTCCTCACGGGTGATATGCCCGTCAAAACGGCCGCTGGAATTGCCGTCATTGCGGGACTGATTGGAGGCGGTGCGGGTGTTGCGATTACCGGGTTGACCGGATCTACTTTTCGAACTGTCGTGCAACCTCAGGTCGTTACCATCAACGGTACGTCAGCCGCGAGTGTTGCAACCGCAGTTGCGTCTAAGGCACTGCCGTCCGTCGTGACCATCGAAGTGTCGGGTTCTGCGGCTGCTGGATCGGGTTCTGGTGTCATCTATTCCGCTGACGGGTACATCATCACCAACAATCACGTCGCAACTCTCGCCGGCGCGGAAACTAAGCCGACGATTCGTGTCACGCTATCTGATGGGCGACTGTTCCCCGCGACCATTGTGGGCACCGACCCCATCCTTGATGTTGCTGTCATCAAAATAGACGCAACCGGGCTCACCCCCGTCGTCTTTGGTGATGCTGATTCAATCACGGTCGGCAGCGAGGTTGTTGCGATTGGGGCTCCGCTCGGACTTCAAAACACGGTCACGGACGGAGTTGTTTCGGCACTCACCCGGTCCATCACCATTTCGAACAAGGGAAACGGATTTAACTTCGACCTTCCGGGGACCAATCAGTCGGCACTTGCACAAGATTTGTCTTTGCCCGTCATCCAAACCGACGCATCGATCAACCCAGGAAACTCGGGTGGAGCTCTTCTCAATACCCGCGGAGAACTCGTCGGAATCAATGTCGCAATCGCGAGTAGCGGTTCGTCGTCCGGTTCTATCGGAGTGGGTTTTGCGCTACCCGCGACGCTCGTCAAACGCGTTGCAACGGATCTCATCGACCACGGTTCGGCTGAGCACGGTCGAATCGGCGCGATGGTGAGTGCCGTCGGCGCCGCAAACGGTGTGATTGGTGCCATCATTCGTGACATTGACCCAGGTTCGCCGGCCGAAGCGGCGGGATTGGCAAAGGGAGATGTCGTCACGATTTTTAACGGGGTCACCATTCGAGACGAAATCGACATCACCGCTCAGGTTCGTTCGCTTCGCCCGGGGGATGTCGCGACATTCACCTACGTCCGTGGCGGGGTTTCACACGAAGGTTCGGTGACCGTGGGGTCGCTCGAGTAGCGGTCGCGCGTACACTATTCGCATGACCTCAGAGAGCGATTCCCCCGGCTCAATTGACGTGCTTGACCGTGAACTCGAGGAACTCCTCGAGAACGACGTTACGGACGACGGTGACCACGACAAGTTCTCGCACTATGTCCAAAAGGACAAGATTGTCGAATCAGCCGTAACAGGAAAGCCCGTTCGCGCGCTGTGCGGCAAGAAATGGTTGCCGAATTCGAACCCTGATCGATTTCCGATTTGCCCGACCTGCAAAGAGATCTACGAGCGATTGCGAGACGAGTAGCCGTTATGGCGGAATCGACCGCGCTGTTCAC
>WLFX01000116.1 GCA_009703545.1 Actinomycetota bacterium | reverse complement strand
GCTCGCACAATGTCGACGATTGCCGAGACGGTGTCCGAAAAATTGATGTCCGACGAATCGACGACTGTCACGCCAGGAGCGGCGGTAAAGAAGTCAACGACGTTCGAATCTTTGGCATCTCGCTCGCGAACCGATGCGGTCGTTTCGGCAAGATCTCGGCCGGCGACTTCGCCAGCCCTTCTGGCAATTCTAACCTCTTCGCGGGCGGTCAAGAGAATCCGGGATGTCGCGTCGGGGAAAACGACCGTTGTCATGTCACGACCCTCGGCGACGACCCCCGCGAAATCGGAGTGGGCCGCCAATTCGCGGGCGGAATTCTTCATCCATTCCCGAACCCGCAGGTTTTGCGCAACAGCGCTGACCGAGAGGCTGATGAGTGGCTCGCGAATGTACGCGGTCACATCGACGTCCCCCACAGCGACTCGTTCACGCACTGGGTCGAGCGAAATCGAGTACGGAAACGCGTCCAGCATTCCCGCGATGGCGTCCTCGTCCGAGAGATCGATGTCCCGATCGAGGGCCCACCATGTCAGCGCACGATAGGCCGCGCCCGTGTCAAGGAAACCAAAGCCCAATTGCGCGGCAACCGCTCGTGCGACGCTGGACTTACCGCTACCGGCCGGACCATCGATAGCGACAACAATCACTGGCTTTCGCCCGCAATTCTCCAGCCACGCGCTTCGAGTTCACGCACCAATGATTCTTCCGCTGTCGGCAACACCGAGACCTCGGCGAATCCAATCGCCGAGCCGGGCGAATGCTCGAGGCGGAGGTCTTCCATGTTGACGCCGAGGTCACCGATATCGGCGAGCAATTGCGCCAATTGTCCGGGGCGGTCGTCAATGACAACCAAGATGTGCGCAAAGCGTGCACTGCGGCCGTGCTTTCCGGGAATGCGCGACACTCCTGTATTGCCAGACGCCAAAAGGTCCGCGAGAGCTGCGGTCGGAGCGCCACTGCGTAACGCCGTGACGACCGCATCGATTCGGTCTCGAACGTCTTCCAAGACAACCGTCACGTCGGCGGCGTTAGCACTGAGAATCTGAATCCACAGACCCGGATCGCTGGACGCAATGCGAGTCATATCACGCAATCCACCACCAGCCAGCTCGACCGACGAGTCGGGGGCTCCGATGAGACTCGACGCAATCGCGGATGACACGATCTGCGGGACGTGGCTCACGAGGGCCACGGCAGTGTCGTGATCTGCTGTCGACATCTCAACCAGGTTCGCCCCGCAGTCGATTGCCAGGTCGGAAACACGATTGACCGCTACTGAATCTGCATCTGGGCGAGGACACACCACCCACGAGCGACCCGTGAAGATATCGGCACGGGCGGAAACCGCTCCCCCACGTTCGCGACCCGCCATCGGATGGGAGCCGACATAGCGGGTCAAGTCGACTCCTCGGGATTGCAGGTCGAGCAGAATCGACCCCTTGACGCTCGTGACGTCGGTGACGACCGCGTCCGGAAAGTCCCGTAGTTCGCGTTCGACGACATCGGCGACAACGTCTGGTGGAACGGCGACAACGATGAGTTTCGGCGTGTCCCCCTCGGCCGCCGGACGGCCCGCTCCGTACTGAGACGCGAGCGCAACGGCGGTGGGAGAGGAATCAACCAGAGAGACGTCGATTCCGTGGCGGCCAAGAACTAATCCGATAGAGGTTCCGAGTAATCCAGCTCCGACGATTCGGACCGGACCGGAAACGCGGGCGTTAGACACGAGCCGCCTCCTCACCGTCGGAATCCCGGGCGAGCGCGAGCACCTGCCCCACTTCAACCTTAGTGAGGTCGCGCGTGTCACCGAGGGACAACGAGCCGAGGCTCAGCGGCCCGAAACTCTTGCGATGAAGCTCGATGACAGGGTGACCGATTGCGTCACACAAGCGCCGAACAATCCGGTTGCGCCCGGAATGCAGCGTGATTTCCAAAAGGGTCTGACCGCGAGACGGCTCTCCCATGATCGAGACACGGTCGACCGCAATCGGGCCATCCTCGAGTTCAATTCTGTCTTTCATCTCGCGCAGGGTCGACCCTTTCACGAGCCCCGACACTTTGGCCAGATAGGTCTTAGCGACCTCAAACGACGGGTGCGCGAGCACGTGAGCGGCATCGCCATCATTCGTCAGAATAAGGAGTCCGGAGGTCTCGAAATCGAGTCGACCGACGTTGAATAGCCTCTCGTCGTACCCAGAAACGAAATCGCGCAAGTCACGCCGCCCTCGGTCGTCTGCGAGGCTGGACACGACACCGGTCGGCTTGTTCAACATCACGTAACGTTTGCTGACATCGGACTGGATTGGTTCGCCATCGACGGTGATTCGATCAATTGCGGGATCGACGCGGGAACCCGGTTCGGTGACCGTTTCACCGTTGACCGTCACGCGACCCTGTGCGATGAGAATTTCGCTCGCGCGTCTCGACGCAACCCCCGCGGCGGCGAGGACCTTCTGGAGTCGATCAGTGGACATCGTCGAAACCGGCAGAGCCGTCGTCGAGCAATTCCGACACGGGCGGAAGTTGATCGAGTGAATCGACACCGAGGTTGGTGAGGAGCAAATCGGTGGTGCCGTACAAAATTGCGCCCGTCTCGGGCTCGGTGCCGACCTCGGTGATGAGCCCCCGCCCGACCAGCGTTCGAATCACGGTATCGACATTGACCGCCCGAATTCCGGATACTTGCGAACGCGTCACGGGCTGTTTGTAAGCGATGACCGCAAGCGTTTCAAGGGCAGGTTGTGACAGTTTGGTCGAGTTCTGGGACAAGACCACATCGCGAACGAGTTCATCGTAGGACTCTCGAACATATATTCGCCAACCGCCGCCCACTTCACGCAATTCAAAGCCGCGCTGAACCGTTCCGGCGACCCCGTCGAAGTCGGCAACGAGTCGCGCGATGGCGGCCTTGACTTCGGTGACTGGTCGTTCCAATACGGTCGCGAGTGACACCACGCTTTGTGGTTCGTCGGCCACCATCAAAATCGCTTCGAGTTGACGTTCAAGTTCAGCTTCCATATTCGGCTCCCAGGGTCACAAGGTTTTCGTCGTTCCACGTCTCGGCACTCCAACGCACCGTCAATTCACCCAACGGTTCAATCTGTTCGAACGCGACCGCGGACTGAC
The DNA here is from genome assembly GCA_009703545.1 of Actinomycetota bacterium. GTDB lineage: Bacteria > Actinomycetota > Actinomycetes > Actinomycetales > Microbacteriaceae > MWH-TA3. Next base: position 737 of record WLFX01000116.1, on the reverse strand, counting down.
GGTATAGCTCAAGGATTGCGAGGAATCGCGCAACGATCACGCCTCGCTGGTCGGCCCCCGCAATTATCTGACGAAACGTCATCGGGGCAGAGCGAATCATCGAGATAACGATGGCCGCCTGTTCTCGGACCGACACGAGCGGTGCGTGAAGGTGCTCGAGTCCGACGAACGGAATTTCGCGAGGCGCGAGCGCATACAAGGCAAGGGTGTGGAAATCCTCAATCGACGTCGTCCAGACGAGTTCGGGAGTGCGTTCACGAAACTTGTCCTCGAGTCGCACTGCGCGCGGGTGCCGCGCCGATTCGCGCTCGATGCGCTGCGAAAACCACACCGATATCTCTTTGAATGCGCGATATTGCAAGAGTCGCGCAAACAACATATCGCGCGCCTCGAGAACCGCGACATCGTCGGCGTCGGCGTATTCCCCGGTGGGCAAAAGCCCCACAATCTTCATGTCGAGAAGTGTCGCGGCGACCACGAGGAACTCCGAGGCCGCATCGAGTTCCGCTGTTCCGTCAAGGTCACGAAGGAACGTGATGAACTCGCTCGTCACCGCAGCGAGACTCACCTCGGTGATGTCCATCTCGTGTTTCGAAATGAGCGAAATAAGAAGGTCGAAGGGTCCGTCGAAATTCGCGAGGCTGACGCGGAATCCGTCCTCGGAACTAGGCGATCTTTCCAAGGGAAATCAGCTCTCGGGCAAGTTCGCGGTACGACTCGGCCGCTTGGTGGTCCGG
>WLFX01000115.1 GCA_009703545.1 Actinomycetota bacterium | reverse complement strand
GAGCGCCGTGCCTGGACGGACGACGACGTCGAAGTTCACGGGCACAAGGTACTCGCCCAAAATCTGAAGTCCCGTCGACTGCGCGAGCGCATCCTGCGCCGCACTGACACCACCCTCGATTGAATTCTCAACGGCGATCATAGCCGCCTCTGCTCGGCCATCAATGACCGCAGACAGTGCTTCCCCGACATTGTTCACAGGGAGCCAGTCGGCACCCGCAGCGTCGGGAACTTGTCCAAGAGCGGTCCATGTAAAGGTGCCAACTGGTCCCAAATAGGCATATGTCATGTCGGCTCCTTTCTTTCACCCAGGGTTTCCAGACTATCGCCCGCGGCCCCGCTCAGTAGAGATTTATTGGGCGTAGTCAGGTGCTGCGGGCAGATTGAAGTACTCCTCCATCGTGATTTTCGGCGTGAGGTGCAGTTCTGCCGCGAGTTCATCTCCCACATATCTCCAGTGCCAGGGCTCGAACTTATAACCCGTGACCGAGGTCTTTCCATTGGGATAGCGCAAGTGCCATCCGAATCGCCACGCGTTCTTGTTCAGCCACTTTCCCTCAGGAGTCTGGGAAAAACACGCCTGGATCGTGCAGCCCGCCGATGCCGACGCGATATCGACGGACAACCCGGTCTGGTGTTCCGAATATCCTGGGCGTGCACTTTGCAAATCGGCCGCTTTTCGCCCCAACGATGCTACCCATCCGTTATAGACCGAAACCTGAGTGGAATATGAACGGTATGCGCTTTGAATGACGAGGTTTACCTTGTCTTTCTTCGCCGCTCGAAACATTGTCAGATACGCTTTCGCCGCGTCATCGCGAAGGGTTGGCTCATAGGTGTGAGGAACATCGAGAGTCTTGAGCCCCGACGGGACGTACTTCTTCGGCTGCAAGGGGCGCAACTTGTCGGCAATAACCCATATTGAATCAGCCTCGTCAATTGAATGCTGCGTCACATCGAAGGCCGATATCGTCGGCGCGGGAATTGGCACAGGCGTAATCGTCGGCGCGGCCAGCGGCCTTTGGGTTGGGGCAGGAATCTCCGAATGGGCCGGAGTGGTCGAAACACAACCGGCCAGGATCAACGCGAGAAATAGAGGGAGCATCCGTGCACGATTCATTCCTCAAGGTTATCGGGCGTATGCTTGCCGTCGTGCCTCAATCGACCGCAGCTAAAAATGTCCCCGCAACCGACGCCATGACGCCCCGCGAAATCTGGCTGGTGCTCATCGGCCTGATGTCCGGAATGTTCCTCTCGTCGCTCGATCAGACCGTTGTCGGAACGGCGATGAGAACGATTTCAGATGACCTCAACGGCCTTTCACTGCAGGCGTGGGTGACAACCGCGTACCTCATCACCTCGACAGTAATCACTCCGATTGCGGGAAAATTGAGTGACATCTGCGGTCGACGGCCAATTTACATGGCGTCAATCCTCATCTTCTTGATCGGATCAATCTTGTCCGGTTTCGCGTGGTCGATGCCCACTCTCGCCGTATTCCGAGCCATTCAGGGAATCGGTGGCGGTGGACTGATGTCCCTCGCGTTCACGATTATTGCCGACATGGTTGCCCCGCGCGAACGGGCGAAGTACCAAGGTTTCTTCATCGCCGTCTTTGGATCCTCGAGCGTGCTCGGGCCTCTCGTTGGCGGTTTCTTCGCCGGCGCCAACCAGATTCTGTGGATTGATGGGTGGCGGTGGGTGTTCCTCGTGAACATTCCGATTGGCGCAATTGCCCTATACATGGTGTGGCGATTCCTGCACGTCCCGCAAATAAAGCACAACGTCAAGATTGACTGGATTGGGGTTGTCACCGTCATCCTCGCCGTTGTTCCGCTTCTCCTCGTCGCAGAACAGGGCCGCGAGTGGGGCTGGCTCTCGTGGAATTCGATCATGATGTACACCCTCGGCATCCTGGGCATTGTTGGCTTCATTGTCGCCGAGGCTCGTATGGGCGACGCCGCACTGATTCCACTGTCACTATTCAAATCAACGACCTTCACTCAAATTACCGTCCTGGGAATTCTTGTTGGATTCGCGATGTTCGGTGCCATGATGACCATCCCACTTTTCCTTCAACTGGTCGTTGGATCCACTCCTACAGAGAGTGGAATTCAAATGCTGCCGATGGTCCTGGGAATCATGATGGCCACCGCGATCGGTGGGCGGGTGATCTCCAAAACGGGGCGCTACAAGGCACTCCCAGTTTTCGGCACCGGACTGCTTGTCGTGGCATTCGTGTGGCTTGTCCAAATCAACAAGGATTCCGACCTCTGGTTTCTCATGATCGGAATGTTAATCGTGGGATCAGGGCTCGGACTGATGATGCAGACTTTGACAATTGCTAGCCAAAACGCTGTCGAGCCCCGTCAGGTGGGGGTTGCGACCGCCGGTGCGACATTCTTCCGCCAAATCGGTGGCACACTCGGGACTGCTGTGTTGTTTTCCGTATTGTTTGGCAAAATCCCCGAAGCTCTCAAGGACATTTTCAGTCGATCAGACACGCAAGCACAGATCGGAGCGGCTCTTAACGACCCGGCGATTATCAATGATCCCGCCAACGCGGGCATCATCGAGATGTTCACCAATTCCTCGTCAAACCCGGAATCCTTGGCGGACTCTCTGAGCGGAAACACGTCATTCCTCAATGGAGCCGCCGATGTACTCAAAGCGCCGTTCGTTGAAGGCTTCGCGCTGTCAGCTCAGTCCGTGTATTTCGTTGCATTGGTCATATCCATCATCGCGTTTGTTCTGTCGTGGTTCGTCAAAGCGGAACCCCTTCGAGACAAGAGCGGCCACCAAGAGGCAGCCGAGGCTGCTGCCGCTGCACACTAGGGAACGTCGTGGATTTACGCGTTGAGAACGAGCGCATCACGGGTCTGCGCGATGGCGTCCCCGTCGGGTGGGTGGATTTCGAGGTCACCGACGGTGTCGCACGCCTTTTTCACACCGAGGTACTTCCAACAATGCGCAATACGGGAGCCGGCACTGAATTGGTCGTTTCCGTTCTCGAATGGTTTCGCGACAACTCGGAATATCGAATCGTCGGGGTGTGCCCATTTGTCCCCGTCGTTATTCGCCGTCACCCCGAGTTCGAGGCTCTCACAACGCGATAGTTATCCGAATCGACCCGAGATGTAGTCCTCGGTGTTCTTCTGGGTTGGATTCGAAAAGATCACGGATGTGTCGTCGAATTCGATGAGTTTTCCGGGATCGCCCTCGCCCGCGATGTTGAAAAACGCTGTGCGGTCGGATACGCGAGCGGCTTGCTGCATGTTGTGCGTCACGATGACAATTGTGTAGTCGTTCTTCAATTGCGACACGAGGTCTTCGATTGCTTGAGTCGATATTGGGTCGAGGGCCGACGTCGGCTCATCCATCAGCAGGACGCGGGGCTGAACAGCGATTGCACGCGCGATGCACAAACGCTGTTGCTGGCCGCCTGAGAGGCCGCCGCCGGGCTTGTCGAGACGGTTCTTGACTTCTTTCCATAAGTGAGCGCTCTTGAGTGACGATTCGACGATGCCATCTTGGTCTGACTTTGACATTCGATCGCTGTTGAGTTTGTAACCCGCCAGCACGTTGTCGCGGATCGACATCGTCGGGAAAGGATTCGGGCGTTGGAAGACCATTCCGACGTCGCGTCGAACGGTCACCGGGTCGACCTCATCCCCGTAAAGGTTGAGGCCGTCAAGACGGATGTCCCCCTTGACTCGTGCACCGGGAATGACCTCGTGCATGCGGTTGATGGTGCGCAACAGTGTCGACTTTCCGCAACCGGACGGTCCGATAAACGCTGTCACCGTCTGAGGTTCAATCGTGAGGGACACGTCTTCGACGGCGAGAAACTGACCGTACAGCACGTCGACGTGATCGAGTTCAATGATTTTTCCCATGTCTTTTTCCG
>WLFX01000114.1 GCA_009703545.1 Actinomycetota bacterium | reverse complement strand
TGGGCGACGATGAGCGGTTGACCGAGTGACGCACCAGCACCGAGCAGGCTGAGGGCAATGACAACGCCCAAAATTCGCTTGTGTTCGAGCAAGTACGGCATCAGTTGACCAAAAGTTGCTTTGGTTCCGGACGTGTCAACCGGTGCGCCACCGCGACGGAATCCGCCGAAACGAGGAGAAGACATGACCGTCCTTTGTGTGAGTCATCAGAACTGCATTTCACCGTGTGGGCTCATCCAAACCTGAAGCACCCTGTCGTACTAGAATAAGTCTTTGTGTCTGAACCCGTGATTCGTGCTGAAAATATCGCCAAGAAATATGGCGATTTTGTTGCCGTTGACGGAATTTCGTTTGAGGTACAGCGCGGAGAATCATTCGGTCTTCTCGGCCCCAATGGCGCCGGCAAGTCGACCACGATGAAGATGATTGCTGCGGTGTCGACACGGACATCGGGAAACCTCGAGGTTCTCGGGATGGACCCGAACACCGACGGGCCGGCGATTCGTTCGCAACTCGGGGTCGTGCCGCAGGAAGACAATCTGGACCAGGAACTGCGTGTCCGCGAAAATCTGATCACTTACGGACGTTTTTTCGGAATGTCTCACGCCGCTGTGGCGAAGCGTGCCGATGAACTGCTTGAATTCGCGCAGTTGACGGATCGTGCCAAATCCAAAGTCGAACCACTCTCCGGCGGGATGAAGCGCCGTTTGACGATTGCTCGTTCCCTCATGAACGACCCCCAGATGCTGCTTCTTGACGAGCCGACGACGGGACTCGACCCGCAGGCCCGACACATTCTGTGGGACCGCTTGTTTCGCCTCAAAGAGCAAGGGACAACACTCGTGCTCACGACGCACTATATGGACGAAGCCGAACAACTGAGTGACCGCATCGTAGTTGTCGACAAAGGCGCCATCATGGCCGAAGGTTCGCCCGCGCAGTTGATTCGCCAGTATTCGAGCAAAGAAGTTCTCGAAGTACGTTACGGGTCGGACAAAAATTCGACGGTCGCGAAATCAATAGCGGATGTTGGCGAGCGTCAGGAAATCTTGCCCGACCGAATCTTGATCTATAGCGATAACGGGGAACGCGATCTGGCAGAAATCACGAAACGCGGTCACCACCCGATGACGAGTCTCGTCCGCCGTTCGTCATTGGAGGACGTGTTCCTTCGCCTGACCGGCCGGAGCCTCGTCGAATGACATCCGTCGCCGACATCATGGCGGACGCGGATAAACCGCGTCGCTGGGGTTGGTGGTACGTCACGGAGCTTCGATTGCGTGAAATGCGCGGTTACGTCAGTTACGTCGTGACCTCGTCCTTTGCCAACCCGCTCATGTACCTGCTGGCCCTGGGAATCGGCCTCGCTAATCTCATTCCCGAGGGGATGGATGGCGTCCCATTTTTGGTTTTCGTCGCCCCCGCCCTACTCATGTCGACTATCTTGACGATCGGCGCAGAAGAGGGCATGTACCCTGTGCTCAGCGGGTTCAAGTGGCACAAGATTTTCTTTGCGATTCACGCAACACCCGTCACACCTGGGCAAATCGTCGGCGGGTTCCTCGTTCATCTGACGATTCGCTTCACGTTCACCGCGGGAGTCTTCTTCGGTTTTCTCATCCTCTTTGGTGCGGTCCCACTCGCATCGGGATGGGTCATGATTCCGATTTCAATCCTTGGCGCGTTCTCTATCCTCACACCACTGGGTGCTTACGCGGCGAGACTCGAGGACGACACCGGTCAATTCGCACTCATCCAACGTCTCGTCGTCATGCCCATGTTCCTGTTCTCGGGCACCTTCTTCCCCCTCTCGCAGGTTCCCGATTGGCTCGAATGGGTCGGATGGGTTTCTCCGCTCTGGCACGCGACCCAATTGGGTCGAACGTTCAGTTACGGCGCGATTGAGCCCATGTGGCTGTCCGCAACCCACCTCGTCGTCTTGGTCGCATACTCTGCCATTGGCGGATATTTCATGCATCGGTCCTTCGTCGCACGGTTGACGAAATGACCGCCGCAGTGCGTGTCAGCGCTGCCACCGCGCCGAAACGACGCTTCGGTGGGATGTCGGGTGGAAACGCTCGCGCGGTCATCGAACGAGGTTTGCGGGCGACGATGTCCAACAATTACCTAGTGGTTCTCAGCGGATTCTTTGAGCCCGTGTTCTACCTGTTATCGATGGGAATTGGACTTGGTGGAATCATCGGCGCAATCGATGTCGATGGCGCTTCGGTCCCCTACGGCGCGTACATCGCCCCCGCGCTCCTCGCTGTTTCGGCGATGAACGGGGCAATTTACGACTCGACCTGGAACGTTTTCTTCAAACTCAACTTTGGCAAGTTGTATCAGACGATGTTGCTGACATCGCTCGGTCCACTCGACGTCGCCGTCGGTGAAATCACACTCGCGCTGTTGCGCGGCGGGGTGTACGCGATCGGTTTCCTCATCGTCATGCAGGTCATGGGGCTCGTCTTATCGCCGCTGGCAATTCTGGCAATCCCCGCTGTCATTCTGATCGCCGCCGGCTTTGCCTCAATCGGGATGGCATTTACGTCGTACATGAAGACGTTCCAGCAGATGGACTGGTTGCCGATGGTCATGCTGCCGATGTTCCTGTTCTCCGCAACATTTTTCCCCATCACCGTGTATCCCGAAGCGATTCAGATAATGGTGCAATGCTTTCCGCTGTGGCACGGAGTTGAACTGATACGCATGCTCACAACCGGGGTCGTGTCGTCGATGATCTGGGTGCACATCGGGTATTACGTGGTCATGCTCGGTGTTGGCATCGTCGTTGTTTCCCGCCGACTCCGCGCACTATTTCTTGGCTGACCTTCCGAGCCGCCTAGAAGTCGCCGAGATAAACCGGTCTAGAGCCGAGCCTTGAGGCTTTTTCGCCAACGCGGAGAGTAGGCGCTCGAGATCGTCGGTGTCGGTGTTCTCAACGAGGTAACCCAGTCCGAGCCGCTCCAGACTCGCCAGCGCGTCGTTCCGATTGTCAATTCTGTCGATTGGGAGTCGTTCATCCTGGCGGACAACTCGCGGCTTCCAGGTCGGGTCGAGTCGAAGATCGGGGAGTGACGGCATCTCGGCGCGGAGGAATTTCCAGAGCGTGGTGGGCGTTCCAAGGGCGAGAAGATCGGAATATGAAATTGACACGAATGGTTTTCCCGACTCGGTGACCAGCCGAAGGAAATCGCGAATCTGGGTCGAATATCCGCGGGCTCGGCGGATAAAGAACGCTTCGTCGTAGGTGACGAGGAATTTGCCTGTTCCCGCGTTCGTCCATGTCTTGGAATGATCGACGAGCGCACGTGACACCCACGACGAGAAGGGATTTCGGCGAAGCACGACTACGCCGGCAGCATTGTCGATCAGAATTCGCCGAGCGCGATCATCGCGAAGTTGTTGGCCCAGAACTTTCACCACAAATAGAGAGACACCATCGACCTTGTCGCGAAATGCCAGTGTCGCGAGTGGGTCAGTGATGGCAGCTTCGGCCAATGCGGCATGGGACCCGTATGGCGCGAGCGCCTCCTCAGTGAAATCAGCCACTGTGGACTTCGGATCTCGGTGAAAGAATTCAGCGAGCGACGCGACACCAGCCATGCCGCGCACGAGTTCGACAAGAAATGTGCTGCCAGAACGCGAGTGCGCAAGAATCAACAGGTACGGTGCAGGCATCGAGGTCCTTGAAATTAGGTTGCACCCAGTTTATGCCCGTCGCAGGTCTCGAACAGCGGCTGCGGTGGCAAGCGCGGCTGCCGCGGCCTCCGCTCCCTTGTCCTCCCGGGAACCCGGAAGTCCGGCTCGATCGAGGCCCTGCTGCTCGTCATCGAGCGTGAGGACGCCAAAGCCAACGGGCTTACCCTCGTCTAATGCGACTCGGGTAAGACCATCCGTCGCGGCGTTCGATACGAAGTCGAAGTGGGGCGTTCCGCCGCGAAT
>WLFX01000113.1 GCA_009703545.1 Actinomycetota bacterium | reverse complement strand
TCCCGCGATGTTGGCGAGAACATTGAGTCGGCCGCGATGGGCCATGCCGATGTCGACCTCGTCCAGATCGAAACTGGCCGCGTCCTGGATGATTTCATCGAGCAGAGCGATGATGGATTCGCCACCCTCAAGCGAGAAGCGTTTTTGGCCGACGAACTTGGTCTGCAAGAACGTTTCGAAGGCTTCGGCTTGGTTCAGGCGATCGAGGATTCGCATCTGGTCGTCGTGCGTCGGCTTCTGATACGGCTGTTCGAGAATTTCTTGGAACCACGCGCGTTGTTCGGGGTCCTGAATGTGTGTGTATTCGACGCCCACAGTTCGACAATACGAATCGCGCATGAGTCCAAGAACTTCACGCAACAACATGGTGCGCCGGCCGGCGAGACCGCCGACGACGAACTCGCGATCGAGATCCCAGAATGTCAGTCCGTGGTTTTCGATTTCGAGGTCGGGGTGCGTGCGTTGTTGGTATTGCAGCGGGTCGACGTCGGCCATGCGGTGTCCGCGAACGCGATAGGCGTCGACCAGTTCCTGCACGCGTGCGGTCTTATTGATCTCGTCTGAGACGTCGACTTTGATGTCCTGCGACCAGCGAATCGGCGTGTAGGGAATGCGAAGCGCCGCGAAGATGTCTTCGTAGAAACCGTCGTCACCGATCAAGAGGCCATGAATGATCTTGAGGAACTCGCCAGAGCCGGCACCTTGAATCACGCGGTGGTCATATGTGGACGTTAGTGTGATGGTCTTCGAGATACCGAGGTCGAACAGCACCTTTTCGGATGAACCCTGGAATTCGGCGGGGTAGTCGAGAGCACCGGCCCCGATGATGCACCCCTGTCCGCGCATGAGACGCGGCACCGAGTGAACGGTCCCGATCCCACCAGGGTTTGTCAATGAGACCGTGTTTCCGGCGAAATCGTCGGCCGTGAGTTTGTTCGCGCGCGCTCGAGCGACAACGTCTTCGTAAGCATCGAGGAAGTCGGCAAAGCTCATTTGCTCAGCCTTCTTGATTCCGGGGACGACAAGTGCGCGACTTCCGTCTGGCTTGGGAATATCAATCGCGAGACCGAGGTTGATGTGGGCGGGAACGACCAACGATGGCACGTTGTCCGGCTCGTCGTAGAACACGTTTTGTGACGGGAATGACTTGAGAGCACGAATCATGGCCCAACCGATGATGTGGGTGAAGGACACCTTGCCCCCGCGGGTTCGACGGAGGTGATTGTTGATGACAATTCGGTTATCGATCATGAGTTTGGCGGGAATCGTGCGAACGCTCGTCGCTGTCGGAACAGTCAGACTCGCATCCATGTTCGCCGCGAGAGCCTTGGGCATTCCCTTCAAGGTTGTGACCGTGTTCTCGTCAGTCAAATCTGATGGTCGAGAGGTTCCTGGGGCCTCGGCAGGGATTGGCGTTTCGCTCGGCATTGCCGAGGTTGTGCGGGACGCGGGTTGCAGTGCCGTAATCGGCCCGGTCACGTTCGGGTCGAATGTGGCGGATGCTGCGGCGGCGACAGGCGCAACGACGACATCCGCACCACCGGCGAGTTTCTGCGCATAAGTCTCGAGGGTCGGAATCCATGACGCATCGACCGACGACGGATCTTTCACCCACGCCTCATACATTTCTTCAACGAGCCAATCGTTGGCTCCGAAATCGTTGGCACTCAGGTCAGTAGTTCCGTCACTGGACACTGTGAATTGTCACCTCGTTGCTGGAAATTCGACGGTAGGCGCATGCTACCGAGAACTAGCCTAGTCCCGTAGCTGAGCGGTTCGCGCACCCCTGATAACCTGCTCCACAATCTATACTTGGCCTATGGATGGCCCGCATAGTTACGCGACACCGATGGTTGCGCTCGCGCACGGTGTCGCATGACCGAATGGGGTTTCATCGCGATGGGAATCGTCCTCACCATCGCAACGGGTTTTTTCGTTGCGTCTGAATTCGCGCTCGTCTCTCTCGACCGCGCCGATCTCGAGGCTCGCCGGGATGCGGGTGAAGGTGGCTTTACTTTTGCGATTCGCGCGCTAACGCGGACGTCGACACATTTGTCGTCAGCACAGCTCGGAATCACTTTGACGACGCTCATGACGGGGTGGCTGATGGAGCCCGCGATCAGTTCACTCGTCTCGCCCGTGTTAATCGAGTGGGGACTCGCCACCGGTGTTGTTGACGCCGTGTCTGTCATCGTCGCGATTACGATCGCGACGATGTTGTCCATGATCGTCGGTGAATTGGCTCCCAAAAACCTGGCGCTCGCGATTCCACGTCGGGTCGTCACAATCGTCGCGCCGTTCCAACTTGCATTCACCTGGCTGTTCGCGCCCTTTGTCGGACTCTTGGTGAAATCCTCAAACCTCATTGTTCGAGCGTTCGGAATCGACCCGAAAGAAGAACTATCGTCTGCGCGGACCGCTGAGGAGCTCGCGTCGGCCGTCCGCCACAGTTCGATACACGGGACGATGGAGGAAGACACCGCAACCCTCTTAGGAAAAGCGCTGTCGTTCACCAACCACGAGGCGCAAGACATCATGACTCCCCGCACGCGTGTCGCCACGATTCGAGTGGGAGATTCCGCCTCCGATGTGATTGCACTAACGCGTAAAACAGGGTATTCGCGATTCCCCGTCATCGATGAGGACGCCGATGACATCGTTGGCATCGTGCACGTCAAACATGCCGTTGCCGTACCTCGAGAGCGTCGTTCCGAGGTCCCGGTTGGTGCGTTGCAGGGGGAAGCCCTTCGAGTCCCCGAGACAATGCACCTTGATGTGCTGCTCGGTGAATTACGGCAGGGTGGATACCAAATGTCAATCGTTGTCGACGAATATGGCGGCACTGCGGGAATCGCAACGCTCGAGGACCTCATCGAAGAATTGATTGGTGAAGTGAGTGACGAACATGACCGCACTAAAGCGGATGTGGTCAAAATCGGCAACACGGTCACGTTCCCGGCCTCGCTTCGCCCCGATGAACTGCGCGAGCGCGCTGATATTGACGTCCCTGATGACGGCCCGTGGGAAACGGTGGGCGGATTCCTGTTGAGTGAATGGGGTCATATTCCCGATGTCGGCGCAACCCTCGACGCGTGCGGCGGCCAATTTGTTGTCGAACGCATGGACGGCCGCCGAATCGATCGCGTTCGATTCGTCATGACGGAGGAAACCGATGAGTGACCTCGATGGAATCATCTGGCTCGTCGTATTGCTCGCGGTGAATGCATTCTTCGTGGCCGCCGAATTTGCGGTCATCGCCGCTCGTCGATCACAAATCGAACCACTCGCAGAAGCCGGTTCGTGGGCGGCAAAAATCGCGCTCGGCGCGATGGAGAAAGCATCCTTCATGTTGGCCGCCACTCAATTGGGTATTACCGTGTGTTCGCTGATGATCTTGGGAGTTTCGGAACCCGCGTTACATCACGTGATCGAAGGACTGTTGCACGGCACTACTCTTCCCGAAGAGGTGATTTCGGTGTCCGCGGTCGTCGTCGCGATTCTCGTGGTGACGGTCCTCCACGTCGTCATCGGCGAGATGGTTCCCAAAAACATCGCCTTCTCTGTCCCTGATCGGGCGGTCCTGATTCTCGCGCCGCCGCTGGCCGGAATTGCCTGGTTGTTCACGCCCGTCATCCGCGCGCTTAATGCGGCGTCCAATGTTTTGGTTCGAATGACCGGAACCGAACCAAAGGACGAGGCGCAGTCCGTTTTCACGCTCGACGAGATGGCGACAATCGTTCAGCAATCGCAAAAAGAGGGAAAGCTCGACGATCTCGCGGGCGCGGTTTCGGCGACAATCGAATTCACGACAAAAAAAGTAGAGGACATTACCGTTCCTCTCTCCGAGATCGTGTCACTGCCCGCCGGCGCAAGCCCGAGCGACGTCGAACGCGAAGTCACGCAACGTGGGTTCAGCCGGTACATCCTTCTCGATGCAGCGGGTGAGCCGTCCGGCTACGTCCACCTCAAGGAC
>WLFX01000112.1 GCA_009703545.1 Actinomycetota bacterium | reverse complement strand
GGTAGTTGATGGTCTCAGGCTTCTTCACCTCACCGCTCGACCACGAACGAATTTGTTCGTTCGTCGCGAGCTTGATGCGAATTTGTTCAAAGGTTGTTGCGTCGAGCACTTTTTTCTCTTCCGTATTTCTCGATAGTCAGTTCTCTGGGGTGCCTATTCGGCGAAGTCCACTGCTGCGGACTCTTCACGGGCGATGTTGACACCCAGCGATGCGGTTGCGCGGTCGGCGTCATCGGCCGTGTCGCGAAGGTTGACGGGGTTCTCGGCCCCGTCGAGTACCTCGACGTTGAGCCCGAGGGACTGCATTTCCTTCATGAGGACCTTGAACGATTCAGGGATACCAGGTTCCTGAATGTTGAGGCCCTTGACGATGGCTTCATACACCTTGACGCGGCCAGCGATGTCGTCGGACTTGATGGTGAGGAGCTCTTGCAGAGCGTACGAAGCGCCGTAGGCCTCGAGAGCCCAGACTTCCATCTCACCGAATCGCTGTCCACCGAACTGTGCTTTTCCACCGAGCGGTTGCTGCGTGATCATCGAGTAGGGTCCCGTCGAACGTGCGTGAATCTTGTCGTCGACGAGGTGGTGCAACTTGAGGATGTACATATAACCGACCGAAATGGGGTCAGGGAACGGTTCTCCGGTTCGGCCGTTGAACAACTGCGCCTTACCCGACGAACCGATGAGCTGCTGTCCGTTTGCCCGAGGAAGTGTCGAGTCGAGAAGACCGGCGATTTCGACTTCGCTCGCACCGTCAAAGACGGGGGTTGCGACCTTGGTTCCGGGAGCAATCTCGCGCGCTTCCTCCGGGAGGAATTTCGCCCAGTCGGGGTTTCCGTTGACCTTCCACCCCTGCTTGGCTGCCCAACCGAGGTGAAGTTCGAGGACCTGACCGAAGTTCATTCGTCCGGGTACGCCGAGCGGGTTGAGGACAACATCGACCGGGGTTCCGTCTTCGAGGAACGGCATGTCTTCGACCGGAAGGATCTTGGCGATAACACCCTTGTTCCCGTGGCGACCAGCGAGCTTGTCACCCTCCGAGATCTTGCGCTTCTGGGCGATGTACACGATGACTTTCTTGAGGACGCCGTTACCGAGCTCGTCGTCTTCGTCGTTGGAGTCGAAGATCTTGACGTCGATGACCGTTCCGCGCTCACCGTGCGGAACACGGAGCGACGAGTCGCGAACTTCCTTGCCCTTTTCGGCAAAGATCGCGCGAAGAAGTCGCTCTTCGGCGGTAAGTTCGGTCTCACCCTTCGGGGTGATGCGACCGACAAGAATGTCTCCGGCGCGGACCTCGGCACCGATACGCACGATTCCCTCTTCGTCGAGGTGAGCTAGGCTCTCCTGCGACTGGTTGGGGATGTCGCGCGTGATTTCCTGCGGTCCGAGCTTGGTGTCGCGGGCGTCAACGTCGTACTCTTCGATGTGAATCGACGAGAGCGTGTCGTCCTTGACGAGGTTCTGGCTGAGGATGATCGCGTCTTCGAAGTTGTGTCCTTCCCATGACATGAATGCCACGAGGAGGTTCTTTCCGAGGGCAAGTTCGCCGTTTTCCGTTGCGGGACCATCGGCGAGAACGCCGCCCTTGGCAACCTTGTCTCCTTCGGAGACGACGAGGCGGTGGTTGAAGTTGGTGCCCTGGTTCGAGCGCTCAAACTTGCGAAGCACATAATCGGTGGTTGGCGGGATCTTGACATTGGTTCCGGGGTCAATCTCGCCTGCTTTGTCGTTGAGGATAGTGACGCTATCGCCCGAGACCTCGGTGACAACACCGGCGTACAGAGCAATGAGAACGTCTCCGGCGTCAACAGCCGCGTAGGACTCCATTCCGGTTCCGACAATCGGAGCCTCGGAACGAAGAAGTGGCACGGCCTGGCGCTGCATGTTGGCACCCATGAGTGCGCGGTTTGCATCGTCGTGCTCGAGGAACGGGATAAGTGACGTTGCGATTGACACCATCTGGCGCGGTGAAACGTCCATGTAGTCAACGCGGTTCGCGGGAACGGTGTCGACCTCTCCACCCTTAATTCGAACGAGTACTCGCTCTTCGGCGAGGGTCCCGTCGTCATTCACGGGTGAACCAGCCTGAGCCACGATGTGCTCGTCCTCGTCACTGGCGGTCAAGTAGTCAATCTTGTTGGTGACCTTGCCATTGACGACCTGGCGGTAGGGGGTTTCGATGAAACCGAACGAGTTGATTCGAGCAAACGACGCGAGTGACCCAATGAGACCGATGTTCGGGCCTTCCGGGGTTTCGATCGGGCACATGCGGCCGTAGTGGGACGGGTGAACGTCACGCACCTCGACACCGGCGCGCTCACGCGAAAGCCCACCCGGGCCAAGCGCCGACAGACGACGCTTGTGGGTGAGTCCGGCAAGGGGGTTGTTCTGGTCCATGAACTGCGACAACTGCGAGGTTCCGAAGAACTCTTTGATCGCCGCGGTGACGGGTCGGATGTTGATAAGCGTCTGCGGAGTGATGGCCTCAACGTCTTGAGTGGTCATGCGCTCGCGAACAACGCGCTCCATCCGAGACAGACCTGTGCGGATCTGGTTCTGGATGAGCTCGCCCACCGCACGGATTCGGCGATTCCCGAAATGGTCGATGTCATCGGTACCCAGCATGATTTCGACGTTCTTGCCAGCACGCTTACCGGCGATGGTCGCCTTGCCTTCGTGTAGAGCGATGAGATATTTGATCGTCGCCTTGATGTCGGACAGCGTGAGCACCGACTCGGAGATTGGAAGTTCGAGACCGAGTTTGCGGTTGAGCTTGTAACGGCCGACCTTCGCGAGGTCGAATCGCTTCGAGTTGAAGTAGAAGTTGTCGAGAAGCGAACGCGCGGCTTCGAGCGCAACCTGTTCGCCCGGACGAAGCTTCTTGTAGATGTCCTTGAGCGCGTCTTCGGCGGTCAGGATGTTGTCGTGGCTGAGGGTCTCTTCCATCGTGTAGGACCCAGCAAATTCCTTTTCGATCTCTTCGCGAGTCATTCCGAGAGCCTTGAGGAACACCGTCACCGACTGGCGACGCTTGCGGTCGATGCGAACACCGATCTGGTCGCGCTTGTCGATTTCGAATTCGAGCCAAGCACCGCGGCTAGGGATAACACGGCACGAGAAAAGGTCCTTGTCGGTCGTCTTGTCGTCGACCTTCTCGAAATAGACACCGGGGCTGCGGACGAGCTGCGACACGACGACGCGCTCGGTTCCGTTGATGACGAAGGTGCCCTTAGGAGTCATGAGGGGGAAGTCGCCCATGAACACGGTCTGGGTCTTAATTTCACCAGTGTCGTGGTTCATGAACTCGGCTTCGACGTAGAGGGGGGCGGCGTAGGTCTTGCCGCGTTCCTTGCATTCGTCTAGCTCGTGCTTCTTTTCCTCGAGATACGGGTTCGTGAACGACAGCTGCATGCGGTCGTTCTCGATCGGCGAAATCTCTTCGAAGATTTCTTCGAGTCCCGATTTGGCATCGGAACCATCGGTCCCAATCAACCAAGCGAAGCTTTCGGTTTGAAGAGCGAGGAGGTCCGGGACGGTGAGCGCGTCGGTCACCTTGGCAAACGACACTCGGTTCGCGTCGCGTCCGGTCCCCTGGATTTTCTTCTTAACAGCCACAGATATTTCCTTTACGGGCGGGGCCCTTGGTACAGTGTTTGAGCGTTGGGAAGCGTCATTGACCCGCCACTATTTACGGGTGAGTCGGGAGTCCGCAATATGATTCCCGAGCAGAATGAAGCGCAACTTGCTAACATACACCCTGTTTGGCCAATTGTAAAGTCCCGAATTGGTAACGATTATGCGGACGGTCGGCGTGAGCGAGAATTGCCGAATGGTAGAGGCGTTTACTCATCGACTCGCGAGCAGTGGACTCATTGCACGTCTCGATGCAGACCAGTGGCGTCCAGGCTCGTGGGTGTTGTCGATTGATGACACCCCGCAGTCGCACCTCGACATGGCCGACCCGACGTCTCTGCATTTCGAATACATCGCGCGAATGGGTCATGTCATCGACGCGGCATTCCCCGTCGGCGAATCAATCACGGCGTTGCATCTGGGAGCAGGGGCGCTGACAATCCCGC
>WLFX01000111.1 GCA_009703545.1 Actinomycetota bacterium | reverse complement strand
GTTGATGACGTCTCGCCACGCGCTCGGGATCTCAGGGATCAATGCCCGCGACGAACGGTCGTCCTCCCACGGTCGCCAACCGACAAAAAGGCCGGCAACGAAAGGCGCAAGCACACGCGCCGTGCCCGAAGCGACGTCGAGTTGAACAAGTGTGCTCTGACCACTCAACAACGCGAGAACGACAAGGCTGCCCATAAAGAAGATGAGCAAGCCAACTACGAGGGTTGCATCATCCGATCCTGCGAGCCGGCGCCCGGCTCGGCGACCGAGAAGTGCCGTCAGGGCGGCGAAGGCGAACGGCGCAAGCGTAAGGTCGAAGGTCGCCAAGTCGTTGGCCAACACCGCCGACGAATCTCCGAGCGAAACGTGCAAGGGAACTCCGTGGCCCAGTGCCCAGGCTTGAACGGCGAGTTGCCAGATCTCAACGGGAGTCGAATTCACACCACTGAGCGATGCCCATCCGACGACACCGAAAACGAATGGAAGGAAAATCCCGAGCCCAACCACGAACAACGCCTCAAGAAGCGTGAAGAGGACTACGAGCCCGCGAGGCACGTTACAGGGCCGCGATGACCTCGCGCATGAGTTGCGCGGTTTCACTCGGGGTCTTGCCAACGCGAACTCCGGCGGCCTCGAGGGCCTCCTTCTTCGCTTGAGCGGTTCCCGAAGAGCCGGACACGATTGCACCAGCGTGACCCATGGTCTTACCCTCAGGAGCGGTGAATCCCGCGACGTAGCCCACGACCGGCTTAGTGACGTTCGCGCGGATGTAGTCCGCCGCGCGCTCCTCCGCATCGCCACCGATCTCACCAATCATGACAATCGCTTTGGTATCGGGGTCTGCTTCAAACGCGGCCAGCGCATCGATGTGCGTCGTACCGACGATCGGGTCTCCGCCGATTCCGATGGCAGTCGAAAAACCGATATCGCGAAGCTCGAACATCATCTGGTACGTCAGTGTCCCCGACTTGGAGACGAGTCCAATCGGCCCCGCACCCGTGATTGTTGCTGGAGTGATTCCCGCGAGAGCCTCGCCCGGTGTGATGATGCCGGGGCAGTTCGGCCCGATGATGCGACTCGTGCCCTTTGTTGAGGCGTACGCCCAGAATTCGGCGGTGTCCTGAACAGGGATGCCCTCCGTGATGACCACGATGAGCGGCATTTTCGCGTCAATCGCCTCCATGACGGCATCCTTGGCAAACGCCGGTGGAACGAAAACAACCGACACATCGGCGCCGGTTTCGGACATGGCTTCAGAAACAGTGCCAAAGACGGGAAGCGAGACGTCACCGTGTTCGACGGTCGTTCCTGCCTTGCGGGCGTTGACGCCGCCGACGACCTGCGTGCCCGCCTTGAGCATGAGGGCGGTGTGCTTTGAGCCTTCACCGCCGGTGATGCCCTGAACGATGACGCGCGAGTTCTTGGTGAGGAAAATCGACATTCTTCTGTTCCTTACTTCGCTGCGAGCGCGGCGGCGCGATCGGCGCCGTCGTCCATCGTGGTGGCCAGGGTGACGAGCGGGTGGTTGCGGGCGGCGAGAATCTCGCGACCCTTGTCGACGCTGTTGCCGTCGAGACGGACAACGAGCGGCTTGGTTGCCGCGTCTCCGAGCATGTCGAGGGCCGCGACGATTCCGTTGGCGACAGCGTCACACGCGGTGATTCCACCGAACACGTTGACAAAAACGCTCTTGACCTGCGGGTCGCCGAGGATGACGGAGAGACCGGCAGCCATGACGTCGGCCGATGCTCCGCCGCCGATGTCGAGGAAGTTAGCTGGCTTGACGCCACCGTAGTTCTCTCCCGCATAGGCGACGACGTCGAGTGTCGACATGACGAGTCCGGCACCGTTTCCGATGATTCCGACCTCACCGTCGAGTTTCACGTAATTGAGGTCGTGTTCTTTCGCTTTCGCTTCGAGCGGGTCGGCCGCGGCCTTGTCTTCGAGGGCGGCGTGCTCGGGCTGTCGGAACTCGGCGTTCGCATCGAGCGTCACCTTGCCGTCCAGCGCGAGAATTCTGCCGTCTTCGGTTAAGACGAGCGGGTTGACCTCGACGAGCGTCGCGTCTTCGGCGGTGTATACGCCGTAGAGAAGAACGAAGACTTCGGCGACCTTGTCGACGAGTTCAGCGGGGAACTTCGCGGCGACGGCGATTTCCTTTGCCTTCGCGAGAGTGATTCCCTCGGTCGGATTGACTTCGACCCGAGCGAGCGCATCCGGACGTTCGACTGCGAGTTGCTCGATATCCATACCGCCCTCGAATGAGCAGAGAGACAGGTACGAGCGGTTCGCGCGGTCGAGCAGAACCGAGAAGTAATACTCCTGAGCAATTGCAGCACCTTCGGCAACCATGAGTCGCTTGACGACGTGCCCCTTGATGTCGAGACCGAGAATCGCTTTCGCCGCCTCGAACGCGTCGTCGGGGGTCTTGGCGACTTTGACGCCGCCGGCCTTCCCGCGTCCACCCGTCTTGACCTGCGCCTTGACAACAGTCAAACCGCCGATTGTGGCGGCGGCGGCACGAGCTTCTTCTGGGGTGTCGGCGACGATTCCCTGGAGCACGGGAACGCCGTGCTTTTCGAACATGTCACGCGCTTGATACTCGTAAAGATCCACTGTCATCCAATCGACAAAAGTCGTGAAAGTCGGGGCTGACTGCCTCACGACCGTGTCCCAGCCTACCCTTCGACAACACGCCGAACGACCGCGCAGGGCGCGTGTTTACACCTTGGCGATGGGTGCAATTTTGATGAGTAACTTCTTTTTGCCCACCTCGTCGAACTGGACTTCGGCGATGCGCTTTGCGCCGTCACCCGTGACCGCGACCACCTGGCCTTCTCCGAAATCGTCATGCCTGATGCGGTCCCCAATCACCAGTTCGAGACCCGAATTATCGCGAACTTCGCGTGTGATGGCGCCCGTCCATTCTGTGCGCGGTTTCGACGGCGCATCCCACGAACGTTTCTCGAACGACGGAGAGAGCGATCGACGGCCCGATTCGCGCCAGTCGACGAGCGAGTCGGGGATTTCGGCGAGGAATCGGCTCGGCATACACGACGCAATGTCGCCAAACGTAGCCCGCGACGTCGCGAGCGACAGGTGCAACTTCTTTTTCGCGCGTGTGATCCCGACATAGAACAGGCGACGTTCCTCTTGAATTCCACCAGCCTCGGCGACCGAAATACGGTGGGGCAAGATTTCCTCTTCGATACCCGTAATAAAAACGGCGTCGAATTCAAGGCCCTTGGCGGTGTGGAGAGTCATGAGGCTAACGGTTCCCGATTCGTCATCGAGGTCGTCGGCGGCCGACGACAACGCAACCTCGGTGAGGAAATCGATCAGCGTCCCCTCGGGGGACTTGACCTGGAATTCGCGGGTGAGTCCGACGAGCTCTTCGACGTTCTCTGCCCGAGCGTTTTCTTGGGGGTCGCGGCTTTCCTTGAGAAGTATGAGATATCCGGTTGCCTCGAGCAACGCGATGAGAACGTCGACGACTTTCGCGGTCGCGACAGTGCCCGAAATACGGTCTAGTGCGTTGACGAATTCGCGAACGGTAGCGGTAGCCCTAGCGGCGACCCCGACTGATTCAATTTGTCGCATCGCCTCACGGAACGAAATCTGGTTGTCGTCAGCGAAACGCTGAATCGCTGATTCCGTGACGTCACCAATTCCGCGCTTCGGAGTGTTGAGAATGCGGCGGTGAGCGAGCCCATCGTCGGGGTTCGCGACGGCGGCAAGGTAGGCCAGAACGTCCTTGATTTCCATGCGTTCATAGAACTTGGTTCCGCCGATGAGTCGGTACGGAACACCCGACCGCATCAGCACGTCTTCCAGGGCACGCGTCTGCGCATTCGTTCGATAGAACACCGCCATATCGCGATATGCCATCCCGCCGGTGTGAAGATTATCGATTTCGTCCGCGACGAACTGGGCCTCGTCGTGTTGGGTCACACCGGTGAAGCCCGTGATGCGCTCACCCGGACCTCTATCCGAAAACAGACGTTTGCTCATCGACGTGTCGAAGTTGTTGCCGATCACCGCGTTGGCTGCGTCGAGGATGTTCTGTGTCGAGCGATAGTTCTGTTCGAGAACCACAACGTCGGTGCCGGGGAAGTCCTGGCGGAATTCGAGG
>WLFX01000110.1 GCA_009703545.1 Actinomycetota bacterium | reverse complement strand
TGTCAGCCTACCGTTTCACTCTCTCCGCCCTTTCCGCGCAGCGCGCCCGCACGCACTTCCACTCCCGCCAACCTCGCCCACCTGTTTCTGCAGACATCTGAACTTGCCCCACCTGTTCCTGCAGACATCTGAACTTGCCCCACCTGTTCCTGCAGACAATGTGGCAAAAATCGACGCTAGCTCCACTTTTTGGGGATTTGTCTGCAGAAACAGGTGTGACAGGGGTGCCTGTGCTGCCGAACGGGCTGGACGCTCGCCCCCTCTTACGTTTGTGGAAACCAAATTGCTCAATACCCATGTTCCTGGAAACCGATCACGGCATCCGCGGCAAAGTGGCACGAAACGCCGGTTTGGTTACTACGAACGCGAGAAACCGAACGTTTGGTTTCCACGAACGTAACCGGGTGAAGTCCGCCCTGGGCCGACAGGTGAGTACCAGGCGAGTGCTAGGCAGAGGTGGTGACGACGGGAGTGCCCGTTTCGCTGGCCGGCATCTCGGCGGCAAGGCGATTCGCCTCTTCAATGAGCGTCGCTACAATCTCAGATTCGGGGACGGTCTTGATGACCTCGCCCTTGACGAAGATCTGGCCGCGACCGTTGCCCGACGCGACGCCGAGATCGGCTTCGCGCGCCTCACCCGGGCCGTTCACAACACAACCCATGACGGCGACGCGCAACGGAACAGTCATACCTTCGAGTCCCTTGGTCACGTCTTCAGCGAGCGTATACACATCAACCTGCGCGCGACCACACGAGGGGCACGACACGATTTCGAGTTTGCGTTCGCGCAGGTTCAACGACTCGAGAATCTTGAGCCCGAC
This sequence comes from Actinomycetota bacterium, assembly GCA_009703545.1. GTDB lineage: Bacteria > Actinomycetota > Actinomycetes > Actinomycetales > Microbacteriaceae > MWH-TA3. The sequence goes on along the minus strand of WLFX01000110.1, from coordinate 3,352 downwards.
CTTGACTTCTTCAGCAGGTGGAGCAGAGAGCGACACACGAATCGTGTCGCCGATTCCCTCGCCGAGAAGGATTCCAAAGGCTGTGGACGACTTGATCGTTCCCTGGAAGGCGGGGCCGGCTTCGGTTACACCGAGGTGAAGTGGCCAGTCACCGCGTTCGGCGAGCTGACGATAGGCCTTGACCATTACGACAGGGTCGTTGTGCTTCACGGAAATCTTGAAGTCGTGGAAATCGTGTTCCTCGAAGAGGCTAGCCTCCCAGACGGCACTCTCAACGAGCGCTTCGGGAGTCGGGCGGCCATATTTCTGCAACAAGCGGGGGTCGAGCGAGCCTGCGTTGACGCCGATTCGGAGGCTGACGCCCGCCGCTTTGGCCGCCTTCGCGATTTCGCCGACTTTGTCGTCGAACGCCTTAATGTTGCCGGGGTTCACGCGAACGGCGGCGCATCCGGCATCAATCGCTTGGAAAACGTATTTGGGCTGAAAATGTATGTCCGCGATGACCGGGATTTGGCTTTTTTTCGCGATGATGTGCAACACGTCGGCGTCGTCTTGAGTGGGGACAGCAACACGTACGATGTCGCAACCGGAGGCGGTGAGCTCGGCGATCTGCTGCAGAGTGCCGTTGATGTCCGTCGTCTTGGTCGTCGTCATGGACTGAACTGACACCTGGGATTCGCTGCCAACCATCACCTTTCCCACCTTGATTTGGCGGGTTTTACGACGCGGTGCGAGCGTCTCTACGACGCGAGGAAGTCCAATATTTACAGCCACAGCACTATCGTACAGCCCTAGAGGCCGAGGGTAATCGGCTTGACGATGTCGGCATAAATGAGCAGCGCGCTCATGGCCATGAGCACGACAGTGATGACGATTGTGAACGGAACGAGCCTTGCCGAGTCCACCGGACCGGGTGCCGGTTTGCCCCGAAGTTTCGCCACGATGTTGCGAATCCCCTGCCACAGCGCGACGGCGATGTGTCCGCCGTCGAGTGGTAACAGTGGGATGAGGTTGAAGACAAAGAGTGCGATATTGAGGCTCGCGAGGATCCCGACGAGAGCCGCGAATCGATCGACGACTTGTAATTGATCGGCGGCCGCGATGTCTCCCGCGATTCGGCCGACACCGACGACGCTGACCGGTCCGTTCGGGTCGCGGGTTTCGGCACCGAACGCTGCGTTCCACACCTGAATCATGCGATTCGGCAAATCGAGAATCAACACGCCGACCTGCACGATGTTGTTCCCCATCGCGTCGAGTGCGACCAACGGTGACTGTTGTTGCCGTTCGACTGCGGGCCCAATCCCCACAAATCCAACCGTTGCGGTTTCGGGATTACCGTCGGCGTCGAGCAGCGGGTTCCCCGCCGAATCGAGTGCATAGCGAATGGCGGCAATCGGCGTCACCGCGAAAGCCATGTGTTCACCGTCGCGTTCGACAACAACGGCGATTTCACGCCCTGCGGATTCCCGGATGATTGCGGTGCCGGACGCCCAGGTCGAAACGGGCTCACTGTTGATTGACACGATTCGGTCGCCGGGCTTCAGCCCCGCCTCGGCGGCGGGGGCTCTCGGGTCACCCGACGCGCAGGCCGTACGTGTCGAGGTGACGGGCAAGACGCATTCCGAAATCGACCCGATAGTCGTGGTCGCGCCGACTACTCCGATTCCCGTGAACAAGAACAGAAATAGAACGGTCGCAATAACGAGATTCATTAACGGACCGCCGAGCATGACGATTATGCGCTGCAGAACCGGTAGACGATAGAACGCCCGAGAGTCGTCGGTGATGGTTTCGGCAGACGCGTCGCGGGCGTCTTGCACCAGTTTGCGGAACATCCGGAAACCGGGCTTGTCTGCGTTGGCAGTTGTCGGATACATCCCCGACAGCGACACATATCCGCCGAGAGGCACGGCCTTGACCCCGAATTCCGTTTCGCCAAATTTGCGCGACCACAACGTCGGGCCGAACCCAATCATGAACGAGCCGACAAAGACTCCAAATTTTCGAGCCGGATAGAAGTGCCCGAGTTCGTGAAGCCCGATAGAGACGGCGATTCCGATGGCCAACACAAGCACACCCAGAATCCACAGCACGATCTCCATGGGGTCAAGGTTACCCGCGACCGCGGACGGCCTCGGGCGGGTCTAGCGGTTGCTCAGGAAACTCTTAGCCGAATCGCGCGCCCACGCGTCCGCGGCAAGCAGGACCTCGAGGTCGAGTTGCGCCGGCGCTTCGTGGGCCTCGACAACACGTTCGATTGTCTCGACGATGTCGAGGAATCCGATATAACCAGCGTTGAACGCCTCCACCGCAACTTCGTTCGCCGCGTTGTACACAGCGGGAAACGTCGAGCCAGCAACGCCGACCTGGCGTGCTAGTCGCACCGCGGGGAACACTGCCTCGTCCAGAGGTTCGAACGTCCACGCATGAGACCCGGACCAATCGATCGCGGCGGTCGCCCCCGGTACGCGATTCGGCCAGTCAAGTCCGAGCGCGATGGGAAGGTGCATGTCGGGCGGTGAACACTGCGCCATCGTCGAACCATCGACGAACTCGACGAACGAGTGAACGACAGATTGCGCGTGAACCGTGACCTCGATGCGGTCGAACGGAATGTCAAACAGGAGGTGTGCCTCGATGACCTCGAGCCCCTTGTTGACCAGGGTCGCAGAATTTGTCGTGATGACCGACCCCATGTTCCAGGTCGGATGCTTGGCGGCTTGAGCCGGGGTGACGCCAGCTAGTTGGTCGCGAGAGAAACCTCGGAAGGGTCCTCCGCTCGCGGTCACGATGAGTTTCGCGACCTCGGCGTGGGTGCCGGCCAATAGGGCTTGTGCGAGTGCCGAATGCTCGGAATCGACGGGGACGAGCTGCCCGGGTTTCGCCGCACCCTTAACCAGCGACCCGCCGATGATGAGCGATTCCTTGTTTGCGAGCGCCAGAGTCGCGCCCGTCGCGAGTGCCGCGAGCGTCGGAGCCAACCCGACCGCGCCGGTGATTCCGTTGAGGACGACATCCGCTCGGGTGGATTCAATCAGGGCGACCGCGTCGTCCGCGCCAAACGCAACGTTGGTTAAGCCGAATTCGGCGGCCTGCGCCTCGGCTAATTCGCGGTTGCGGCCAGCGCCAAGTCCGACGATCCGAAAACGGTCAGGATTGTCTCGCACGATGTCGAGCGCCTGAGTCCCAATCGACCCAGTGCTTCCCAGAATGATGACGTCACGCACAGGGCAAGTCTGCCACGACGCTAATTGACTAAGGCCGTCGCCGAGACGGTCCGGTCAATCGTAAATTGGCCGAGAACGCGAGTTCCGACATAGATGACAGCGGTTTGGCCCGTTGCCACACC
>WLFX01000011.1 GCA_009703545.1 Actinomycetota bacterium | reverse complement strand
TGTATAGGTTCCGAGTCGGGTTGACAACATCCTGTTGGCAATGGTCCCCACTCGTGAATCGAACCCGGTCACTGATAGCTCGGTTTCGTGCGGCACTGCTGTGTGCCGCCATGGGTATTTACAAGCCGGAAAGCATTCTGATGCCCAGCAACACCCCTCCCGCGGAACGCCGCGGAAAGAACTTCGTGCCGCGCGACGCCGCTGCGAAAAAAAAGAGCCGTTTCGGCCGCCCCGATGGCCCGGCAGGCGCAAGCCGTCCGGCTCGTAGTGCTCGCGACGACCGACCCGTCCGCGACGCACGCCCGGCACGAGACGATCGGTACGCCTCGGGGCCACGCCCAGCGCGCGACGACCGTCCAGCGCGCGACGATCGCGCAGTACGCCCCGCGCGTGATGACCGCGCTCCTCGCGCAGATCGTACCGACCGTGCCCCCCGAAACGAATATGCATTCCGCGATGGCCGTCCCGTTCGGGAAGGCCGCCACGTGGATGCGAAGAGCAAGTTTGACCGTCCTGTTCGAACTACACGTGATGAGCGTCGTGACGTCCGTCCGGCACGCGATGACCGTCCGGCACGCGATGACCGTCCAGCACGCGATGACCGTCCGGCACGCGATGACCGGTTTTCTGGTGGCTCACGCCCCGCGCGTGACGACCGTGCACCGCGCACGGATCGCAATGACCGTCCGTCCCGTCCCGTGCGCGACGACCGTCGTCCCGCTCGTGATGACCGCGCTCCCCGAAACGATCGCTTCTCGCGTGACGACCGACCGGCACGAGACGACCGTCCCGCCCGCCGCGATTCCGACTTCTACCCCTCGCGCGACGAGAAGGCGTTCTACGAGCCCGGTGAAGACGTCGTACTCGAGCGTCTTCAAGCGATGGCTACCACGGCCGACGACGTCGATGGTGTGACGTTCGGCGACCTCGGTTTGGGACGCAATATCGAATCCGCACTCCTGGAACTCGGTGCAACCGCCCCGTTCCCCATTCAGGCCGCAACGATTCCGGATGTTCTCGCTGGTCGTGACGTTCTCGGTCGTGGTCGGACCGGTTCGGGCAAGACCATCGCCTTTGCTGCACCGATTGTTGAACTGTTGATGGCAAACGGAGGCGGAAAAAAGCGCAGCCAAGGTCGTTCGCCTCGCGCGCTCATCCTTGCTCCGACTCGTGAACTCGCGATGCAGATTAACCGCACCGTGATGCCCATCGCGAAATCGGTCGGTCTCTTCACGACGACTATCGTCGGTGGAGTTCCGCAAGGATCCCAGGTCATGAGCCTCCGTCGCGGTGTTGACATTGTCATCGCCACGCCCGGTCGTCTCGAGGACCTCGCGCGTCAGCGTCACATCGACTTGTCGCAGATCCAGATCACGGTTCTCGACGAGGCCGACCACATGTGTGACCTCGGATTCCTCGAGCCGGTTCAGCGAATCCTTCGCGACACCGCCGAGGGCGGACAGCGCCTGTTGTTCTCGGCAACACTCGATAAGGGTGTCGCCTCGATCATCGACGAGTTCCTCCCCGAGCCCGCGATTCACGAGGTTGCCGGTGAAGACCAGTCCTCGTCTACCATCGACCACCGCGTGTTCATCATCGATCACCGCGACAAGATTCCTCTCATCGAGCACCTCGTCCGTCGTGATGGCAAGACCCTCGTGTTCACGCGCACCCGTGCTTATGCCGAGCAGCTCGCCGATGAACTCGAGGACGCCGGAATCCCGGCGACCAGCCTTCACGGTGACCTCAACCAGTCGCGTCGTACTCGTAACCTCGAGCGCCTCACGACGGGCCGCGTCAACGTGCTCGTTGCGACCGACGTTGCCGCACGTGGAATCCACGTCGACGACATCGACCTCGTCATCCAGGCGGACGCCCCCGACGAGTACAAGACGTACCTGCACCGTTCGGGCCGTACGGGCCGTGCGGGAAAGACCGGAACGGTTGTCACGTTGATACCGAAGCAACGCCAGCGCCGCATGACGGACCTGCTCAACCGTGCCGAGATTCAGGCTGTCATGGTCCCGACTCGCGTCGGAGACCCGCACCTCGACAACCTCGTCTAATTCATTCAGCGATGCCCACTCTGACCCGCCCGTGCGGAAGTTAGAGTGGGCATTGTGATTCGCCGACTTTTTGAAATCTCTCGTCCTGTTCTGTGGGTTAACACGATAGGGACCACGGTCGTTGGTATGTGGCTGTCCGGGTTCCTCTGGACCTGGGAAATCCTGCCGATTCTCATCTGGGTCACCCTCCCGTTCAACCTCCTGATTTACGGAATCAACGACATCTACGATCAAGACACCGACGCCGAGAACGATCGCAAGGGCGGATTTGGTGGAGCCAAAATCAAGCCCGCCGAAGTCCGGATGATCAACTGGGGTGTCGTAGTCCTCAACACTCCGTTCCTTGTGTATTTCGCTTTCACGGTTCCGGTCGCCGCTCTCCTGTGGATGCTGGCCTACACGTTTTCGTTCTGGCAGTACTCGTCGACTCCCCTGCGTTTCAAGGCCCGACCCGTCTGGGATTCGGTCAGCAACGCTGATTATGCCTTCCCACTCGCGTTTGTGCCCTTGGCACTCGGGGTCGAGCCGATGTGGCCGGCGGTCATCGGGCTCATGACCTGGAGCATGGCGAAACACGTTTATGACGCCATTCAGGACATCGACGAGGATGCGGCAGCAGGAATCGTCACGACAGCAGTGAAATTCGGTATTAAAGGTTCGCTGTTGTGGTCGGGTTCGTGGTGGATTGTCTCGACCGTCGCGTTCGCGATGGTGAACCCTCCGGTCGCAATTGTGTCTGGACTGATTTCGGGCTGGTTGTTGCTCGCGAACTGGCGAACGCCCACCAGTGCCGAGGCAAAACGCCTCTACAAATTTTCGGTTGCGTTCCCCTATGTTGCGGGAGCCGTTGCCGGCGTTCAGTTGGTGACGGGCATTACGCTCGGGCTGTATCCGTGACCCCTCGCCGCGTCGTCGTCATCGGGGCGGGGCTCGGTGGCCTGTCCTCGGCCGCGCTCCTTGCCCGCGCAGGTCACGACGTCACGGTCATTGACAAGAATGATTGGATCGGCGGGAAGAGTCGTCGCATCGAGGTTGCGGGTCAGCGCATCGACACCGGGCCCTCGTTAATCACTTTCCCGGCGGCGCTCGAGAAATTCTTCGATCGTTTTGACGAACTCGGTTCGGTCGGTGCGACGCCGGCCCGCACGATTGCACCGCTCACTCTCGAACGCCTTCCCGAAGTCGGGCGGTATTACTTTCGTGGCGATGTTGCCAACCTGCCCGTCGAAGCGGGGCACGCGTGGCGCGAGCCGTGGGACCGATTCGAGGCGGAACACGGACCACTCGGACGTCACATCACTACGATGTTGACGAACGACCCGTGGGACCCCGCGATTTACCCAGCAGCCGCCGCGCTGTTCAGCCACTACGGAACTCGGCTCAACACCGACAGATATCTTGACGGCCTCGACTGGATGCCAGAGAATCTGCGCGAAGTCATCTCGATTCACACTCTTAACGCGGGGGTATCCCCAGCCAAAACTCTCGCCCTGTTCGCGACGATGCCCGCCGTGATGTCAACGGACGGCGTCTGGGTACCGACCGGCGGAGTCAACGAGATCCCGCGGACCATTGCCAGACTTGCGACGGAATCAGGGGCGACGATTCGACTCGGTGAGCCGGTCGTTTCGGTGTCGCGCGGGAAGGTCGTCACGGAGTTGGCGGAATATGACGCGGATGTTGTTGTCAGCGGGCTCGATGCGGGAATTCTCGAACGATTACTTGGTCAGCGGGTCCGAGCCCCGAAAGCGCTGTCGTGTTCAGGCATTGCTGTGTTCGCCGCACTTGACGAGGAGTTACCGCCGGAAATCGTCACGCACTCGGTGATCATGCCGGACGACCCCGCCGACCTGTACGAGAGCATTCGAACGAAGACTCTGCCGAATCAGACGATGGCGTTCCTCAATTACTACCGAGCCGGACACATCTATCCGAATGACCGTCCGACCGCTGCGATCTTGCTCACGGCACCACCGGACGGCAATCGATACGGAATTGACCATGAGTTCGTTCAACGCGAGATGACGCGAATCACGCGCGTGATGGGTTTGCCGCGCGAACTGTCGACGATGATCACCGATCACACTGTCTTTCACCCCGAGTACTTCGCCGCCTTCGGTGCCGTCGGCGGCGCCCTCTATGGCGAGGGCCATCCGTGGTGGCAGAGCGGGCCATTCCACAAACCCGGCTACTCGTCCAAACGACGCCCGTGGCTTTGGCGCGTTGGCGCTTCTGTGCACCCCGGCGGAGGAGTCCCCGCAGTCCTCGGTGGTGCGATGATTTCGACCAACCGACTCCTCGCCTCGTTGTCCTAATTCGTCTCAGAGACGTAACTCAAACTGTTGCACACGGGCACCCACGCAGAGTAGTGTCGGGGACGAAACACAAGGGTGACCGTATGGTGTCTGCCCACAACGGAAAGTAGGACAACGATGTCAACTACCGCGTCGAGAAATCCAGACCTCGCCGGACAAAAGGGCCTCAAGACAGGCGCACTCGGACTGATGTCCAGCGTTGTTGTCGGAATGGCCTCCACTGCTCCAGCCTTCAGCCTCGCGGCCGCCCTTGGATGGGTTGTCCTTGGGGGAATGACGCCCGTCGGCGTCAAGGCACCGGGAATCATGCTTCTCGCATTTATCCCGATGTTCTTCATTTCAATTGCCTATAAGGAACTGAATCGTGTCGAGCCCGACTGTGGGACCGTCTTCACCTGGTCGGCTCGCGCATTCGGCAGTCGGACCGGGTGGCTCGGTGGATGGGCGCTAATCATGGCCGACGTCATTTGCATGTCGAGCCTCGCCCAGGTCGCTGGAAGTTACTCGTTCGTCTTCTTCGGAGAGGTCTTCCAAAACCCCGATATCGCCGCTCTCGGTGGGGATGTCGTGTGGACGACGACAGCAGGCCTCATCTGGATTGTTCTCATGACCTGGATCTGCTGGCGCGGAATCGAAATCTCGGCCAAGCTCCAGTACTGGTTGCTCGGCATCGAGATCGTCGTGCTTATCATTTTCTCGATCTTCGCGTTGTACCGCGTCTACTCGGGTGGAGGTGTTGCGGAATCGATTACCCCGGACGTGTCGTGGCTGAACCCGTTCGACCTCCCATTCGACAGCGCGATTGCACCTGCGCTGCTGACGGCGCTCTTCCTCTATTGGGGCTGGGACACCGCGGTTGCGATCAACGAAGAGACGTCGAACCCAACGAAGACCCCCGGAAACGCGGCGGTCATCTCGACCTTGTTGCTCCTCGTCACCTATGTTCTGGTCAGCACCGCTGCTGTCGCGTTCGCCGGTGTCGGCGATACGGGTATCGGCCTCGGAAACCCTGACAACGCAGACGATATCTTCGCGGTGGTGGGAACTGCCCTGTTTGGCGATTCGGTCCTCGGCAAAATCATGATGATGTTGCTTGCAGTTTCGGTCCTGACGTCGGCCGCAGCGTCCACCCAAACGACCATCCTGCCAACGGCGCGCGGCGCACTGTCGATGGCCGCGTTCAAAGCGCTCCCGAAGAGCTTCACGAAGATGCACCCCAAGTACCTCACGCCCACGTGGGCGACGTGGGGAATGGGTCTCATCTCGGCGGCGTTCTATCTCGCGTTCACCGTGCTCAGCCCCAACATGCTGGCGGCTCTTGTCGGTTCGATTGGTCTGCTGATCGCGATTTACTACGGAATGACCGGATTCGCATCGGTGTGGTTCTTCCGTAAGACTCTCGGACGCTCGGCGCGTAATCTGTTCATGCGCGGAATCATTCCGCTCGCAGGGGGGCTCATGATGCTCGTGGTGTTCATCTACGGCCTTCAGCAGTTCCTGCTCCCTGACTGGTTGGTCGATGACAACGGCGAGAACGTGACGCTCTTCGGATACGGCGCGGTCGGTGTCGTGGGCATTTTGTCCATGGTGATTGGCGCTGTGCTCATGGTCTGGTTCAACATTGTTGCGCCCGCCTATTTCCAGGGCAAGACGCTTGAGAAGCGTGTCCACACGGTCGACTAAGACGACTGTTACCGTTCGAGGCCTCCGAGAAATCGGGGGTCTCGTTCGTTGACGGCGTCTATTTTAGAACGCGGTTGCCGCGGGAGCTTCCCCACGAAGAACCGCACAAATCCCGTCGGCAGCGTCGGTAAACGTTTGTGCCGCTGCGGTTTGAGTGAGACCCATGACGTGTGGGGTAAGGACAACGCGTGGGTCGCTCATGATCGGGTGAATCGACGCGGGTTCCTCATCGAACACGTCGAGACCGACCCCGGCAAGGCGTCCAGCAACCAGTGAACGATGCACGGCGTCGAGGTCCATGAGCGGCCCCCGTGCGCAATTGATGAGGATCGCACCGGGCTTCAGGTGCGTGAGTGATTCATCGTTGATCATATGGCGGGTGGAGTCGATGAGGGGTGCGTGCAGTGACACAAAATCACTGACCGCGAGTAGTTCGCCCAGGGAATCGCAACGGATGTCGGTTGGGATTGGTGCGACCGGATCGAATGCGCGAACCGTCGCACCGAGGGCCGTGGTGATTGCGCCGAGGCGCTGACCAATTCGACCCCAACCAACGATTCCCACGGTCGATCCGTCGATATCCCCCAGCGGAAGACTGTCGCGTTCTGACCATCGGCCGTCGCGCACCAGGTTCGTGAGTTGGGAAAGTCGTTTCGAGAGGTGGAGCATCATAGCCAACGCCCCTTCCGCCACAGCGTTGGTGTTACTTCCCGGGGTGATGACAACAGAGATGGAGCGTTCCCGTGCGACATCGAGGTCGACACGTTCAGTACCAACCCCGGTTCGGGCGAGTACGCGAAGTTGGGGCATGGAATCGAACAAGGCTCGGTCAACGGTCACGTTGCCACGAACAATCGCACCTTCCGCAACAGCCAGGTCGGCAGCGGATGGGTCCGACACGAGGACGTGGTCAACTCCAAGGTGTTTTTCGACAATCGGTCGGTCGACCGGACCCAATGCGACAACGACGGACATGGGGCTCCTAACGAATCGCGGCGGTGACACCAGCAACCGCATTGAGGTGAATCCACTCACCGCTCTCGGCCGAACGTTCTGCCGCATCGATTACCTGAGCGGCCGCAACGGCGTCATGAATGTTCGAATTGACGTGTCTCGTCCCGATATAGGATTCGAGGAATTTCCTGACTTCGACAACTTTCAGGTCGTCGAACCCCATGCCTGTTCCCGCGCCGGGTTGGAAGTGGGCGAAGTCGCCGAAATTCGGCCCCGCCATCACCCGCTGATAACCGAGAAGGTCGCCGGAACGACCGATGGCCACCTCAAACTCGTTCATTTTCTCGAAATCCCATTTGAGCGAACCCTCGGTCCCGTAAATTTCGATGTTATAGGCCGCGCGCGGTCCGACAGCGACGCGCGATGCCTCGAGGGTTCCGACCGCCCCCGCTGCAACGGCGTTTTCCGCAAATCGGACGAGCAGTGCCGCGTAGTCTTCGTTTTCGACGTCCCCCATCTCGCCGCCTTCGATGACATCGAAGTGTGTGCCCTTGCCCATTTGTTGGATGGGGCGCTGTGTGTGAATCGTTGACGTGAGCGCCGAAACGTCCGAAATCGGACCGACGATGTACTGCATGAGGTCGACGAGGTGTCCCATGAGATCACCCAGAACCCCACTTCCCGCGAGGGCTCGAGTGAAACGCCACGACAGAGCTCCGTTAGGTTCAGAGGAATAGTCGGCAAAGAATGTTCCGCGAATGTTGGTGATGCGACCGAGCGTGCCGTCGGCGATCATCTGCTTGGCCTTTTCGATGGCAGGGGCATGGCGATAGTTGAATCCGATGCTCGACACAACGCCAGCGTCGTTCGCGGCGTCTTCGATGGCACGCGTTTCCTCAACTCCACGTCCGACGGGCTTCTCAATCCAAAATGCTTTGCCCGCTTTCGCTGCCGCGATGCCGATTTCCGCGTGGAGGAAATTGGGCGCACAAATTGACACAACGTCGACGTCGGGGTGTGCGAGCACCTCGCGATAGTCAAGGGTCGATTCGGCATAGCCGAGAACATCCTTCGCGTACTCGGCGCGCGACGGCTCGGTGTCCGCAGCGATGATGAGTTTGGGGATGATGCCCAGTTCGGGATACACGACCGGAACGGCGCTGTAGGCGCGACTGTGAACCTTGCCCATCCAACCGACACTGATTAGTCCGACGCCTATTTCGGTGCGGGGAAAGGCGGTCATGGGGTGTTTCCTTTCAGGGCGGTGACGTTCTGGCGAATTGCGGCGGACAAGAGGACGGAGTCGGACGACACGGCGATGAAACGAAAGCCCCGGTCGATGTGCCGCCGCGCGGTCTCGGCGTCGGGGGCGAGGATCCCGGCGGCAATCCCGGCGCGATTCGCAGCGACGAGCACCGAATCGAGCGCGGCGAGAAAGTCGGGGTGGTCGTATTGTCGGGGAATTCCGAGGGAATAGCTGAGGTCTAGTGGGCCGACAAAGAGCATGTCGACACCGTCAATCGACGCAATCTCGTCGACGTCAGCGAGCGCGCCACGGGTTTCAATCTGTATCATCGCGCACGCATGCACGGCGCCGTCGAGTGCCGATATTTCGGCCCCCCACTGGTTTGCCCGGTTGTAGGTGGCGACACCACGGTCTCCGCGCGGCGGATAAAAGAAATGGCTGACGGCAGCGCGGACCTCATCAGCGCTTGTCAGGCGGGGAATCATCACACCGGCCGCTCCCGCGTCCAAAGCTCGACCGATACGGATTCGCTCGCCGGATTCCGCCCGAACCAGAGTCGGTACGCCGTACGCGCCAGTTGCCGCGACGATTGGCGACACGATGTCATCGCCCGACGCACCGTGTTCGCAATCCACGAGTATCCAGTCGACTCCGCTCGCGGCGGCGACCTCGGCGGCGAGGACAGAGCCCAGCCCCGCAAAAACACCGACGGTCACGTCGGGACCGTGCAGGCGCTCGCGAAGTCGTCCGTGGTTCAGCGGTGTCGTCATGCGGCTATCCGTGCCAACGCTGGTTGGCAATCCCCGCCGCATAGTCCTTGCGGACGGCGGCAAGCCACGGTTGGTCCGACACCTCAGCGGGTGCCACATCCCACCAGACGTCTGAACCGGGCAGGTTGGCGTGGGGGATGGTGGCGACGACGATGACCACGGGACCGGCATTGTCGCGGGTGTCGTTGAGCGCGGCGCGGAACTCGTCAGCGGTTCGAACACGAAGGGCGTGAGCGCCGAGTCCCTGGGCGACCGACACGAGGTCGACGTCGAGGTATCCGCCCTCGAGGCGACCAGCGTTGTTCTTTGATTCGACCTGGTTGACAACGTTCTTCGCCGGGTCGCGATAGCGGAATTCGTTGCCGTAGTGGTGGCCGACGCGCCACATCTGGAGTCGCCGGATGACCTGATACCCGTGGTTCTCGGAGATGACGATCGTCAACGGGAGGCCTTCTTGTGCCGCCGTGACGAGTTCCGTGGGAGCCATGAGGAACGTTCCGTCACCGATGAACGTCATGACGCGGTGAGCGGGATCGGGCTCGGCGAATCGAACGCCGATCGCGGCGGGCAGTTCGTACCCCATGCACGAGAAACCGAACTCGAGATGAGCGAAGCGCCCGTTCGTCGCGTCCCACACCTTCTGGACGTCGCCGGGAGGACCGCCAGCTCCCGCGATGAGGATGTCACCGGCTCGAGCGTGTTCTTGCATGACACCGAGCATTTGCCCCTGTGTAATGATCGCGTCCGTCCCGTCGGGGTCGTGTTCCGTGGTCTTCGGGAATAACACGTCGGGATCGATCGCGGCGGCACGCATCGCGACCCAGCGCGACTGGCGTTTGGCGATTTCCGCGGTCCATTCACCCGGAACCTGATAACCCGCAACTTCGGCCGTTAGCGCAGCGAGCCCAACCTTGGCGTCCGCGACAATCGTGGCGGCTCCCTGCTTCACTCCGTCGAATTCGCTGACGTTGAGGCTCACGAAGCGGACGTTGGGGTTCTGGAACAGCGACTGTGACGCGGTCGCAAAATCAGTCAAGCGCGTACCGACGTGCAGAATGACGTCGGCCTGCTCGACCAGTCGGTTCGTTTCGGGGGAACCTTCTAGTCCGATACCCCAGATGTGCCAGGACCCTGGATTCTGAATTGCGCCCTTGCCACCGAATGTCTCGGCAACGGGAATGCCCGTCGCGTTCGCCAGTGCTTCGAGTTCGGGTGTCGCACCCGAGTAAATGATTCCACCACCGGCGATGATGAGCGGTTTGGTCGCCGAGCGCAGAATTTCTGCGACCGCGCGCACGTCATCTGCGTCGGGCTGCGGGCGACGGATCTTCCAGTCGTGCGGCTCAAAGAATTCGACGGGGTAGTCGTGAGCGTGTGACTGAATGTCTTGCGGAAGCGCGATGACGACGGCGCCGGTTTCGACGGGGTTCGCGAGCACACGGAACGCCTGCGGCAGTGCGGTTAGGAGTTGCTCGGGCCGCGTGATCCGGTCGAAGAAACGCGAGACGGGGCGGAATGCGTCGTTCGCCGTGATGTCGGGCGCGCTGGGGTCTTCGAGCTGCTGCAGAACGGGACCTTGGCGTCGGGTGGCGTAGGTGTCCCCGGGGAGCAACAGGACCGGGAGTCTGTTGACCGTCGCGAGTCCGGCGGCGGTCACCATATTCAGTGCGCCCGGCCCAATCGATGCCGTCACGGCGAGCGCTTGGCGACGCCGTTTTGCTTTTGCAAAAGCGATGGCGGCGTGAGCAAGAGCCTGTTCGTTTCGACCCTGGATAAAGGGGAGTTCATCGTTGAATTCGTCGAGCGCCTGCCCAAGACCGGCAACGTTTCCGTGCCCGAAAATCCCAAATGCGGCGGGGATGAACCGCTCGCGAACGCCGTCGGCAACGGAATATTGCGCCGCGATGTATTTGACGAGCGCTTGGGCAACGGTCAGTCGAATGGTTTTTCCGGAGTGTGTCATGGGGTGTCCTTAGTTGTTTGTCCAGGGAGTTCCGTGCATGATGACGGTCTTAATTTCGGTCATTTCGGCGATTGCCGACCGCGGTCCCTCTTTACCGATCCCGCTCGATTTGAAACCGCCGTAGGGCATCAGGTCCGCACGCCACAATTGGGTCCAGTTGACGTGGACGACGCCGGATTCGATCTCGCGAATGGCACGAATTGTGTTGGACATGTTGTTCGTGAAGACACCCGCGCCGAGCCCGTATGCGGTGGAGTTCGCGAGTTCGATGGCGTGTTGGATGTCTCGAGCGGTGCTGACGGCCACAGCAGGTCCGAACAGCTCGTCCTGTGCAAATGGTGAGTAGGGGTCGACGTCGGCAACAATCGCCGGCTGAATCACGCTTCCGTCCTGTTCACCGCCGGTGACGAGACGAGCGCCGGCCGACACGGCCGCACGAATGGATCCGGTGACGCGGTCAGCTTCGGTCCTCGAGATCATGCTGCCGACGGTGATTCCGTCCCCGAATGGGTCGCCGACTCGAATCGCCTCGACTTTCGGCGTGAGTGACGCAAGGAAGTCATCCACGATCTTCTCGTGAACGATGATGCGCTGCGCGGAAATGCAGACCTGTCCGGAGTTGATGTATCCACCGAGCGCGATGGAGGTCGTCGCGGCGTCGATGTCGGCGTCATCGAGAACAATGACTGGCCCCGAGGCACCGAGTTCGAGGGACAATTTCTTCACACCCGCGATCGAGGCGATGTGCTCGCCAACGCTCGTCGACCCCGTGAAGGAAATCTTGCGAACGCGACGGTCGCCAACTAGTGCGTCGCCGACATCGGAACCGCCGCCCGTGATCACATTGAGCACGCCATCGGGGAGTCCCGCATCGACGAAACACTGGGCTACGGCTAACGCGGTCAATGGAGTTGCGCGCGCCGGCTTGAGAACGACGGCGTTCCCGGCCGCGAGGGCCGGAGCGATTTTGTGTAGAACCAAGAGCGCCGGGTAGTTGAATGGCGAAATCGCGACAATGACACCGACCGGCTGGTGAATCGTGAAGCCAATCTTGTCAAAACCGGTTCCCTTGTTCGCATCAAGAGGCAACGAATCGCCGTACAACTGTGAACCCTCGAATGCGGACAATCGAATGATGTCACCCGATCGACCGGCTTCGCCTCGCGCTTCAAGAATCGACTTCCCGTTTTCTCGAGACATTATTTGCGCGATGTCCTCGGCGCGTTCGTCCGCGAGAGCGGCGGCTTTGGTCAGAATCGCGAATCGGGCGTGGGCGGGAGTTCGACGCCATGTCTCAAAACCGATGACAGCCGCGTCGATTGCTCGTTCCGCGTCGACCGGTCGAGCAAGGGAAACATTGCCCACGACTTCACCGTTGAATGGGGAAGTAACGTCTTCGCGTTCGTGGGCTTTGGCGTCAACCCATTGCCCTCCGATGAGCAGTGATTGCGCCTTCATTGACGGCCTCCGCGATGAGTCTCTGGAACGTTCCAGAATGAGGCAAACGTTACCACCGTTGGCGTCGGTTAAGTGCTGACGATACTCGCTACGACGCTTGTGAGGATGGGTGCGACGACGAGCGCGGGCAACATGTCGGCAACGGACACGGCTCGAAGGTTCAACAGTCGAAGCCCAACACCGAGCAACAAGACACCACCGGTTGCCGTGAGGGTGGCGATGGATGCTCCGGGCAAGACAGAGCCGAGGGCGAAGGCTGCGAGCGTCAGAACGCCCTGCCAGATTCCGACGGGAAGAGCCGCGAATGCGACTCCCCACCCGAGAGAGGCAGCGAAG
>WLFX01000109.1 GCA_009703545.1 Actinomycetota bacterium | reverse complement strand
TCGCTCGCGCCTTCTACGTTTGTGGAAACGGTTTGGCCAAATCCCGATGTTCGTGGAAACCAAACGCGTTTTTGAGCGCGAAATCGCGCACCGGGGGCGTTTGGTTTCCACGAACGTGCGAAATATCGCAATTGGTTTCCACAAACGTATTGGACGCGCGTGGGGACAGAACCTTCAGTGGGCAACCACGCCGTTGTAGGTCTGCTCGCTCGTAGAATTGATAGGTGCCCGCCGAACCCCTCGATGACCGACCAGTGTCGGGGATGACGACGTCCGACGCACACGCTCAGGCTGCGAAACTACGAGACCGTATTGCGGAACTCGCGGATGCCTACTACGCGCGGAACGAGTCGCTCGTCGCGGATACTGATTACGACGAACTGATGCGACGGCTCGACGAGATCGAGCGAGAGTTTCCCGAAGTTCAAAGTCAGGACAGCCCCACCCAGATCGTCGGCGGCGCAAACTCGACGCTGTTCGACCCCGTTGTACACATCGAACGTTTGTATAGTCTCGACAACGTCTTTTCGGTCGACGAACTGACCGAGTGGATTGGCAAGACCGAACGCGATGCCGATCAGCCCGTTCAGTGGCTGTGCGAGGTGAAGATCGACGGTCTTGCGTTGAGCATGCGTTACGAGAACGGCATCCTTGTACAGGCGGCGACGCGTGGCGATGGAATTACGGGCGAGGACGTGACCGAGAACGTACGACTCATACCTTCGATTCCTCAGCGATTGAAAGGCGATGGTCACCCCGATGTTGTCGAAATCCGTGGTGAGGTGTTTTTCCGAACCACCGAGTTCGACGACCTCAATGCTCGACAAGCGTCACTCGGCGAGAAGACCTTTGCGAACCCGCGCAATGCTGCGTCGGGGAGCCTTCGCCAGAAAGCGGAGTCAAAAAACGAGCGTCAACTCGATTTGATGCACGACCGCTTGAAGCGACTGAGTTTGTATGTGCACGGAATTGGTGCGTGGAACAATCCTCCTGTCGAGAACCAATCCGAGATTTACGAGCTCTTAGCGGTGTGGGGGATGCCGACGTCGCCCCACTGGACCGTGGTTCCCGATGTGGCGGGGGCGATTGCCTATGTCGAACGTAACGGCGATCACCGTCACGACCTCGAGCACGAGATCGACGGGGTTGTGGTCAAGGTCGACAATCTCGAACTCCACGACCGCCTTGGGGCGACATCCCGCGCGCCGCGCTGGGCCATCGCCTACAAATATCCGCCCGAGCAGGTCAACACAGTCTTGCTCGACATCGTTGTTGGGGTCGGTCGAACCGGTCGCGCGACTCCCTATGCGGTGATGAAGCCCGTCACGGTCGCTGGTTCGGTCGTGCGTCAGGCGACGCTTCACAACAAAGACGTCGTCGTTCAAAAGGGTGTGTTGCTTGGAGACACGATTGTCCTGCGCAAGGCTGGCGACGTTATTCCTGAAATTCTCGGTCCCGTCGTTGAACTGCGCGACGGAACGCAACGCGAATGGGTGATGCCGACCGGTTGCCCAGAGTGCGGCGCGACCCTCGCCCCGACGAAAGAGGGCGACATTGATTTACGTTGCCCGAACACGGAACACTGCCCAGCACAGGTGCGAGGTCGTGTTGAACACATCGGCAGTCGCGGCGCTCTCGACATCGAAGGGCTTGGCGAGGTTACGGCTGCTGCACTGACTCAACCCATCGTTCCCGCAACCCCGCCACTCTCGAGCGAAGCTGGATTGTTCGACCTCACAATCGACGACTTGTTTCCGATTGAGGTCACGGTGAAGGACGCCGAGACCGGACTCGCCAAACTCGACGAGAAGTCGGGTCGACCGGTCACTCAGACTCCATTTCGCGCCACGGTCAAGAAGGAACTGGTTCCGTCGCAGGACGCACTCAAATTGGTCAAGGGACTGGCGGAGGCGAAGTCAAAAGACCTGTGGCGATTCCTTGTGGCGCTCAATATTCGACACGTCGGCCCGGTGGCAGCGCGAGCTCTCGCGAGCCACTTCGGTTCGCTCACCGCGATTGAAGCCGCGTCGATTGAGGAACTCTCCGCCGTCGATGGTGTCGGCTCAATCATTGCCTCGAGCCTTGTTGAATGGCTTGAGGTCGACTGGCATCGCGATATCGTCACGCGCTGGCGCGCTGCCGGTGTTCCGTTTGAAATTCCTGGCCATCCCGGACCCGGAGCCGCTGCGGAAGTGGTCGATGGCCCTCTCGCGGGAATGACTGTGGTCGTGACCGGCACCATGCCGGGCTTCACCCGCGATGGGGCAGAAGAAGCCGTTCGACAGGCGGGCGGAAAAGTGTCCTCGAGCGTGAGTAAGAAGACGGACATCGTCTTTGTCGGCGAAGGCGCCGGGTCCAAGGAAGCAAAGGCAATCGAGCTTGGTGTGCGAATTGTCCCGGCGGACGACTTCGCCGTGACCCTCGGCCTCTAGCTAGTTGGATCCGAAACGAATTCGAGGTCGACGGGGCCACCCGACAGGTGAAGCGTCCCGTCGACTAGTTCGATAGACGTGACGAGCGAAAGGTCATCAAGGAAGCGCATTTCTAAGTCCATGATTCCATCGGGTTTGTCGCAGGCCATTTTGGTTGAGTACAGGGAACTCAGATCTACCGTCGAACCGGTTATGACGATGTTGCCTCCCCAGTTGTTGCAGATTTGACCAGAGATGTGGTCGTCTTCGATTGTGACGAAAGTCGCTCCGGCGACGCCGTCGGCCCACGTCCCCTGAGCGTCGGTTGCGGACGTCAGCAACCATTTGCCGTCGAAACTCTGAACCGGGGGATTGGTACAGCCCGTGAGGACGAGGGCCGCCGAGGCGATAAGACTCACGACAATTTTTCGCATGATGTCAGTATCCTCTTGTAACTGTCGGGGTCAAACGTTCGCTCGAACTGGCTGGGTAGGATTGGGGTATTCCCGACGCACGGAGAACCATGTCTGACATCACCGAGGACACCGTTCGCCACCTGGCGAACCTTGCCCGAATTGCCCTGACCCCCGATGAGGTCACGACGTTGACGAGTGAACTTGCCGCGATTGTGAGCGCTGTCGAGAAGGTCAACGAAGTGGCTACGGCGGACATTCCCGCGACGTCACATCCAATTCCGATGGAGAACGTCTGGCGAGAGGATGTCGTAGCCGACGAACTCACATCCGAACAAGCTCTCACGGGCGCTCCGGATCACGACGGTTCACGATTTCGCGTTACTGCAATCTTGGGGGAGGAAGCGTGAGCGATCTCACTCGCCTCAGTGCGGCTGAGCAATCGGCGCTTCTCGAGTCCCGAGAGATTTCCAGCGTCGAACTAACAAAAGCTCACCTTGATCGCATCGCGGAGACCGACGGCGACCTCGGAGCGTTCCTTCACGTTTCGGACAACGCACTCACGATCGCGGACGAAGTCGATGCGGCTCGCGCCGGTGGCGTGTCACTTAACTCGCTCGCGGGCATTCCGGTCGCGGTCAAGGATGTGCTGTGCACGCTAGACATGCCGTCGACGGCTGGGTCGAAGATTCTCGAGGGCTGGGTTCCGCCGTATGACGCGACACCGGTCGCCCGACTTCGTGCCGCTCGCATGCCCATCCTCGGTAAGACCAACATGGATGAATTCGCGATGGGGTCGTCAACCGAACATTCGGCTTATGGAATCACCCGCAATTCGTGGGACCGAACTCGCATTCCTGGCGGCTCGGGTGGCGGCTCGGCATCGGCTGTCGGCGCTTTCCAGGCGTCGCTTGCGCTCGGTTCGGACACCGGCGGTTCGATTCGTCAGCCCGCCGCGTTCACCGGAACCGTCGGCATGAAGCCGACTTATGGCGGTGTGAGCCGTTACGGTGCTATTGCTCTCGCCTCGTCGCTCGATCAGGTGGGTCCCGTCACCCGCACTGTTCTCGATGCGGGTTTGCTTCACGACGTCATAGGTGGATACGACCACCACGACTCGACCAGCATCTCGGACGAATGGCCCTCCTTCGCCGATGCTGCTCGCCGAGGGGCTCGGGGTGAATCATTCACGGGCCTTCGAGTCGGTGTTGTGAAAGAACTCGACCAGCCCGGTTTCCAGCCCGGTGTCACGGCACGCTTCCACGAAACGCTGACGATGCTGGCGGCGGAAGGCGCGGAAATAGTCGACGTCAGCGCACCGAATTTCGAATATTCCGTTGCCGCCTATTACCTGATTCTCACCGCTGAAGCGTCC
>WLFX01000108.1 GCA_009703545.1 Actinomycetota bacterium | reverse complement strand
GCATGGGTCCAGGTCGGTAGCGATATCAATGGTGAGGCTGCTTTCGATAATTCGGGAAATTCAGTGTCGTTAAGTTCCAATGGATCCCGCGTCGCAATCGGTGCACTGTATAACGGAGGCGGTGGAACTAATGCGGGGCAGGTGCGGGTCTATGACCTGACCGGTGGTGGCGCATGGGTCCAGGTCGGTAGCGATATCAATGGTGAGGCTGCTTTCGATAATTCGGGAAATTCAGTGTCGTTAAGTTCCAATGGATCCCGCGTCGCAATCGGTGCACTGTTGAACGATGGCGGTGGCACTAATGCGGGGCAGGTGCGGATTCTCGATTACCTCGATTCTGGGGGTGGGATTACGTCGGAGCCACGTTCTCTCAAAGTGGCAAAGAAAAAACTTACGTCGAGGACCTTGAGTTGGAATGTTCCCGTGAGCCTCAATGGAGGGTCAATCACGGATTACATCATTCAGTACCGGGTCGGCGGAACGACCAGGTGGTCAACATTCACCGACGGCATCTCGACGAGCCGCAAGGTAAAGGTCACGGGGTTGACGAGGGGAGTGAAATACCAATTCCAGGTCGCCGCTCACACGGCGGAGGGCGACAGCCCATATTCAGCGCCCACGAAGGCGTCCTAGGTACGGGTCACGCTTGCCGTCTGGTTGGGTTCCCTTTTCATAACACGTTGCTTACCCAACCCAAAGGGTTGTGGGCCACTCAGTTTGCGCGTCGAGCTCGCAGTGCCGCGTTGATGTCGAAAGTCCCGGTCGTCTCAGACTCAGTTTCAATCGCGGGCTCGGTGAAGCGCGGGTCCGCAGCGAATCCAGGTTGGGAAGCACGAGCCGCTTGTTCGCGGATGCGCGCAGCTCGTTCGCGAGCCGCGATTGCTTTGGCGTGTTCCTCGGTGACGATGAGTCCAGCTCCGTCAGGAATTGAAACGTGAACGGGTGGGGTGCGGATCGGCGTCCACGTTTCGTCGACGTCGACAGTGTCGACGACACGCGTTCGGGCCGCAACGTGTTTAGCTACGGGCACACCCGCGGTGTTTACCGCGACCAACCCGATGACGGCGAGGAGTCCGAATCCCGCCGCGAGAACCAGAGGGGACCAGGCAGCAAGATAGAACGCGAATCCCGCTCCTGCCATCGACACCACAATCACAAACGTCAAGCACAGTTTCATCGTGCGGTGACGCGCGGCCGCGGTGGGCGAGGCAGCAAAGACGGCCTGGCGTTGTGCCCGTTCCGCGTGACGATCTGTCGCACGAGCGAGTCGCTCCAATTCACGTCGATGCTCGACGAGTTCCCGCGTCGACATCTCGTTCATCGGCGTGCGCGAACGAATACCCAAATCCTGGGTGGTCGCGCTGATGCGCCGAGCGTTTCTTTCAATCGTTCGCGATTCGTGCCGGTCGCGCAGGCTCGGAGCTAAATATACGAGCCACAGGAGTCCCCCGACGATCAACGTCACGGTCGGTCCAAGGCCACTTTCCACGCTGTCTACGCTAAATCGCGATGAGGGATTCGACCCCCAGGCGCGCGCGGTGTGTTTTTTAGCGAATCGGAGTGCGGGCCGCGATGCGGTCGACTTCAGGAATGTCCGCAAGGCTTTCATTGGCAGTTCCCCGAGTTAGTCGCGCGAGCAACCCACCGGGTACCTCGTCGATGGTCACGGCGAAACAGAAGTGGTCACGCCAGTCGCCGTCGATGTGTATGTAGCGACGCCGGAGCCCTTCGTAACGCATTCCCAGTTTTCGCACGATTCGAAGCGAGGATACGTTCTCGGGGCGAATACAGATTTCGATTCGGTGTATTCCCAGTCCCGTGAAACACCAGTCCACGACGAGCGCAACGGCGGTCGGAGTGATTCCCCTTCCGGCACGGTGCTGTGAAATCCAGTATCCGATTGAGCCAGACGAGAGCGACCCGAAAGATAATCCACTGACCGTAATCTGGCCGACGATCTCACCGTCGTGCTCGATGATGAACGGTGCCGCGTGGTTCTGCCTCGCAAGCCTGAGCAACGAACGGATGATGTCCCCGACCGGAGGCAACACGGAATATCCGGGAATTGTTGCTTCCCACTTCTCGAGCCATGCGCGATTGTCGGTGAGAAGTTTTCGCAACGGCCGCGCGTCACGGACACGAATCGAACGGACGCTAACGTCCCCGTGTTGTAGCGACGGGACGAAAATCACGGACGGCGGTGGGCTTCGTTGTCGAGCCACTTCTCGAGTGCAGGCCCGAGGTCGGGACGTTGCAACGCGAGTCGAACGATGGCTTTGATGTAGTCGAGTTTGTCCCCCGTGTCATAACGGCGCCCACGGAAAACGATCCCCAAGACTCCCCCGGCCATGTTGTTGGTTGCCATGTGGCGCAGTGCGTCCGTCAGTTGGATTTCGTTCCCTTTGCCCGGTTCGGTGTTCTCAAGGATTCCGTAAATCTCGGGACGCAAGACATACCTGCCGATGACGGCAAGGTTTGACGGGGCGTCCTTCGGGTCTGGCTTTTCGACGAGATCAACGATGCGTACGACATCGCCCTCGCCGATGTCATTAATTGTCGCAATCCCGTAATGGTCGGTCATGTCGGGCGGAACCTCCATGAGGGCAACTACCGAGGCGTGGTGCGCGTCGTGTGCGGCGATCATCGGTCCGAGTATGTTGTCGCGTTCATCAATGAGGTCATCTCCGAGAAGAACCGCAAACGATTCGTTGCCGACGTGCATTTTCGAGCGAAGCACCGCGTGCCCGAGCCCGCGCGGTTCACCCTGGCGGACGTAGTGCATATCGGCAAGTTCGGTGGATTGCTCGACCGACGCAAGTCGTGACGAGTCACCCTTTTTTCGAAGAGCGCTTTCTAATTCGGGGGCATTGTCGAAGTGGTTTTCGAGTGCATTCTTGTTTCGACCCGTGATCATGAGCACGTCGGTGAGTCCATTGCGCACGGCTTCTTCGACAACGTACTGGATGGCGGGCTTGTCAACGACGGGAAGCATTTCTTTTGGCATCGCCTTGGTGGCGGGAAGGAATCGAGTACCCAGACCGGCGGCGGGAATGACCGCCTTGGTGATGTGAGATGACATTGGTTAAGGATACCGTTGTGCGTCATCTTTAGGATGGGCACATGACCACCCGTGATGACAAGGCGGAATTGCGCGCTTTTGTTCGATTGACACGTGCTGCCCGCTCGACGGAGGAACTAGGGGCGGCATCGGACGATTTCGAACAGTTTCTCGTCTATTTGGCGGACCAGTACGACTGGCGCCGAATCGCCGCGTTCATTCCAACGCCCACCGAACCGCCCATCGCGCGCGGTCTGAACACGTTGGTCTTGGACGGCGTTTCCGTCATTGTCCCCGTCTCGGCAGCCGACGGGCTGTTGGATTGGATGGAACTTGGTCATGACACAATCTGGTCGACCACGAACGATTCGATGGGTATGCCGATTCCGTCAACAGGCGCACATGTTTCGCCTTCTGGTCTTGATGCGGTGCTGATCCCTGCCGCTGCCGTCGACCGCGGCGGCAACAGGCTGGGCTGGGGCAAGGGCTTCTACGATCGTTTTCTGGCGTCCGTCGAAGGAAAACCGCTGCTGATCGCCGTGGTGTTTGATTCCGATTGTGTTGTCGAAGTCCCGACGGACGAACACGACGTACCAATTGGCGCAATTCTCACCGAAACAGAAATCTCGTTCACTCAGTAGTGGGGCGGCTTTTCTGCCTTGAGGCGTTCGTCGTTGTCGGTCTCTGAGTGGCGGTCGGGCTCCGGTGCGGGCGTCGGGTCAGTCCCGAGCGGGGCCGGGCGAACAACTCGACGCCTAGGCGGCTTCTTGTCCGTCACGCAGAATTCTCTCGATCTGATCGGCGACGAGGTCCGGGCTAAGGAATAACTGGAGCTCATGTATCCGGGCGTATCGCCAACCGCAACGCGTCAGCATGTCTGGCCGGATTCGGAGTCCTTCGCGCAGTGTCATGGGCATGATGTTGTCGTCAATGTCAATTGCGACGCAGTTGTCTCCCATGCGCGCTGCGAGTGGAATCCCCGGTACGTCGGTGAGAAGTGTCATGCCACGAGCGCTGAGGCGAGTTCCGAGGTCGTGCATAAGCGGGTGTTGTTCGCTCTGATGTGGGACGAACGCGAGAGTTTCGTCGATGAACCGCCCGAGAGAATTGACGCCCTGTGACATTCGCTCATCGCGGAGTTC
>WLFX01000107.1 GCA_009703545.1 Actinomycetota bacterium | reverse complement strand
TGCTCGCGCTTGTGGTGCAGGCGGTTGTTGGCGGGCACTTGCGGTTACGCCTTCGAACGGCGGGAATATCGTTTGCCCTGACCTCGGGGATTCTGATTCTTCTCGACATCACTCAGTGGCTAAAAAGCCCGTCAATCGGTATCGTCGGGGTCGCGTTCTTGGGAATCGGTCTCGGTGCTTTGATGCTGTTCGTCACATCCAACTTGACGAAAAGAACCCTCCAGCTCTCGGTCGGAGCGACCGTACTCGCAGTCGTTGCGATGTGGTTCCCGCTTCAGTTCATCTGGTTCTACTTCAACAACCCTCTCGCAATTGTGCTCGTTGCGGTGTTGCTCGCCGGCCTCGGTGTAGCCGCAGGTTTCTTCCTTGGTGGTGACGACCGCACCGAGGCGATGCGGGTCTCAGCAATTACGGGCGCTCTGTCGACGGCGCCACTCGTACTGGACCAAATGTTTATGCGTTGGAGCGATTACGTGCAGATTATTCCGCTGCGCTCTGGTGTGATTTCGACCATTGGCGCAAACACCCCAGTGCTCGCCAACAGCGACGACACGTGGATGCGGATGCTCGACTCATCGACGCACCTCATTCTTCCCACCGCCGCGCTCATGATCATTTCGGTTGCCGGATACACGCGCTACACCCGCGCGACACTGCTCGAAGTCCTCAACCAGGATTATGTGCGCACAGCGCGAGCGAAGGGACTTCCCGAGACCACGGTCATCATGCGCCACGCGTTTCGAAACACCCTCATTCCGATTGCAACAATTGTTGCCTTCGACTTCGGAGGAGTGATCGGTGGGGCCATCATTACCGAGCGAGTGTTTGCCTGGCAAGGAATGGGGGCGCTCTTCAATCAAGGACTTCGAGAGGTCGATGTCAATCTCGTCATGGGCGTATTCCTCGTGACCGGAGTCGCCGCCGTCGTCTTCAATATCCTCGCCGACCTGGCGTATTCCGCCCTTGACCCGCGAATTCGCATTACGGAGGCGTGACCATGGCGCGCAAAAAAGTAACCGCACCGAACACAGAGCAAATCGCATTATCCGAGCTGACGATCGAGCAACGGCAGATTGAAGGCCTCAGTTTGTCAACTGTCGTCCGCCGCCGTTTCTTCCAACACAAGGCCGCCGTCACGAGCATCATCATCCTCGGAATCATTGTGGTGCTGGCGTTCACCTCGGTTGGCACAATCATCGGCGGCACGGGTCGACTGGCCGCAGACACCGACAGCGGAGAAATCATTCTGGACGGCCTGCGAATAAGCGGCTGGTGGCCATTTGACTGGTATAAAAATTACCCAATCACGACGCCGGGTGGACTTCCATCGTGGGAACACCCGTTTGGCCAGGACACGTTGGGTAAGGACATTTTCGCCCGTGTCATGCGCGGAATCCAACAGTCGCTCACCGTGGTGACGCTGATTGGTGTTCTCGCAACCGTTCTCGGAGTAGTCATCGGTGCGGTTGCGGGGTTCATTCGCGGGTGGCTTGACAGCCTTCTCATGCGCATCACCGATGCCATCATCATCATCCCCGGGCTCATCCTCGGGGCAGTCCTGGGCCGCACAATCGGCGGAAACGCCATTTCGCTCGGAATCCTGCTCGGGCTCGTGTCGTGGACCGGACTAGCCCGTTTAGTGCGCGGCGAATTTCTCGCTCTGCGGGAACGCGAGTTCGTCGACGCGGCCCGTGTCGCCGGAGCGTCGAATTTCCGCATCATCTTCCGACACATTCTTCCGAACTCCATCGGTATCGTCGTGGTCAACGCGACGCTTCTCATGAGCGCAGCTATCCTCACCGAAACAGCGTTGTCCTTCCTCGGGTTCGGTATCACCGCGCCGGATATTTCGCTTGGCCAGATCATCTCGCAGTACAACGAGGCATTCAAAACCCGCCCGTGGTTGTTCTGGTGGCCTGGATTCTTCATCGTCGTCGTGGCGCTGTGCATCAACTTCATTGGCGACGGCTTGCGTGACGCCTTCGATCCGCGTCAGCGCAACATGCCCAAATCGATGAGCCTGTCGCGTCAGTTCCGTGAGCTAACGGGTGGTGGAAACTGATGACCGATGTGACGCTAAAAGGCCAAAGCAGCTGCTGCGGCGGCACCCAGAACAATCAAGGCGACGACGAGTTGAACGTTTACGCGAGACTCGATGCGAGCGCTGTCATTCGTGCGACGTTCCCAGTGTCGACGAACGAGAGCTGCTGCTCCGCCGGAGTCGCTCGTGACGAGATCGCCGGGGCGAACGGTTCCCGCGAGATAGGTGGTCTCGGGCAGATGCTGCCCCTGGTCGCGACTCGCGATCATGGCGGCGTAACGGCTCGGTGCGGGTGCGGCCCAGACCGAGATTCGTCTGTTCTTCAAGAAGAGGGTCAATCCCCATTTGGTGTCGATGCGCTCGATCGCTCCCCACTCGATTTCGTGCGTCGCCACGATGTTGCGGACGTTGACTCCGGTCTCGCGAATGATCAGTCTCGGTCGCCAGAATGCTGCATAGATCGCCAGTGCGAGGAATGCGGTAACGCTGACTCCGCGCAACGTGTCGACGATGTCGCCTGTTGCGGCGGTGGTTGCTGCGGCGCCACTGAAGATAAGAATAAAGACAGCGGCCAATACTCGACCGGAGCGGGACACGAACGTCGTCATGTTCTCAATGGTGTCACGGAGGCGACTCGATGAGCGCGAACCCAGTAGTAATCGAAGCACAAAACCTCGGTGTTGATTTTTGGGTTGACGGCGAATGGGTAATGGCCGCCGAAGAGTTGAACTACACGGTGCGCGCGGGTGAAGTTCTCGCGATCGTCGGTGAATCGGGCTCAGGGAAGTCAGCGTCATCAATGTCCTTGCTTGGGCTTCTGCCCGCAAACGGTCGAGCAACGGGACGAGTTCTCCTTAGCGGAGAAGACACGCTCACGGCGACACCCGAAAGGATTCGCGCCATTCGTGGGCGTGAAATCGCGGTCATTTTCCAAGAGCCGATGACGGCGATGAACCCGGTGTACACGATCGGGTTTCAAATCGTCGAAGCGCTCAAGGTGCATTTCCCGAAACTCTCGCGAGCCGCGGCAAAGGCACGCGCCATTGAATTGCTCGGGCTCGTCGAATTGCCCGATCCTCTCAAAGCTTTCGATTCGTACCCGCACCAGTTGTCCGGTGGCCAGCGCCAGCGTGCGATGATTGCCCAGTCGATTTCGTGTGACCCCAAGGTACTCATCGCCGACGAGCCGACGACGGCTCTCGACGTGACGATTCAGGCGGAAATTCTCGATTTGCTTCGATCGCTCAACGAGCGTCTCGGAACGGGCATCATCCTCATCACCCACGACATGGGCGTTGTCGCCGACATGGCTGACCACGTTCTTGTCATGAAGAGCGGACGCGTCGTCGAATCGGGTTCGGTCATCGATATCTACAAACACGCCAAGGTCGCGTATACCCAGGAACTTCTCGCGGCCGTCCCACACCTCGGCACTGGCGCCGCGTCGGGAAAAAAGGCAACCTCGCACAAGGGGGAGACCCCTGTGCTCTCGTTGAAGAACGTCGATATCACCTACCCGAAGCGCGGGCGGGTCGCGGCGTTCCGCGCAGCTGAAGACGTGTCAATTGACATTTACCCCGGTGAAGTGCTCGGACTCGTCGGCGAGTCGGGTTCCGGAAAGACCACCATCGGTCGTGCGGTCGTCGGGCTGTTGCCGGTGTCTCGCGGCGCTATCACCGTGGCCGGCCAGGACATGGTGAACGTGTCGGTGAAAGACCTGCGTGAGGTTCGTCGCCAGATCGGAATCGTGTTCCAAGACCCCGGCTCGTCACTCAACCCGCGATGGCCCATCGGTCAAAGCATCGGCGAACCTCTCGTTCTCAACGGCGGATTCAGCTCGGAACAGATTTCGGCCCGCGTCGAGGACCTCCTCGACATGGTCGAACTTCCACGCACCTACCGCAACCGATACCCCCACGAACTCTCGGGTGGACAACGTCAGCGCGTCGGAATCGCCCGCGCACTAGCCCTCAACCCCGCGATTCTGGTCGCAGACGAGCCGACCTCGGCTCTCGATGTCTCGGTTCAGGCCCGCGTTTTGGACTTGCTCACCTCCATTCAGAAGGTGCAAAAGTTCGCGATTTTGTTCATCTCGCACGACCTCGCGGTGATTGATTTGCTCAGTGACCGAATTGCGGTCATGCATCACGGTAAAATCGTAGAGCAGGGTTCGACGGATCAGATTCTGCGTAACCCG
>WLFX01000106.1 GCA_009703545.1 Actinomycetota bacterium | reverse complement strand
GAAGTTGAACTCGGCTGTGTTCCCGGGTCAACAGGGCGGTCCCCTCATGCACGTTATCGCCGCCAAGGCGACAGCATTCAAACTTGCCGCTACTCCCGAGTTCAAAGAACGTCAGGAACGCACCATTCGTGGCGCGCAGATCCTTGCCTCGCGCCTGACGTCTGCCGACGCGACAGCCGCGGGGATTGACGTTCTCACGGGCGGAACCGACGTTCATCTTGTCCTTGCGGACCTTCGCACCTCGGCCGTCAGTGGCCAGGAGGCCGAAGATTTGCTGCACGAGGCCGGAATCACGGTCAACCGAAACTCGGTCCCATTCGACCCGCGCCCACCGATGGTCACGTCGGGTGTTCGCATTGGAACCGCAGCGCTCGCATCGCGTGGATTCGGAGACTCGGAATTCACCGAGGTATCGGATGTCATCGCGCACGCACTCATGCCAAACCCTGATATCGCCGCACTCCGCGGGCGTGTCAAGGCTCTTACCGAGGCTTTCCCGCTCTACCCCGGGCTCGAGCAGTAACGCCGATGACGGCCCGGTTGCTGGATGGCACGGCGACCGCCGGGGCTATCAAGAGCGACCTCACGGCTCGCGTTGACGCCCTTCGTATCAAGGGAATCGTGCCTGGCCTCGCGACGGTGTTGGTCGGACACGACCCAGGTTCGGAGTGGTACGTAGGGGGCAAGCACAAAGACTGCGCTGACGTCGGAATTGCCTCAATTCGCCGTGACCTTCCCGACATCGCGACACAAGCCGAGGTCGAGGCCGTGATCGACGAATTGAACGCAAACGACGAGGTCACCGGTTATATTGTCCAGTTGCCTCTGCCGAAACACCTCGACACCGACGCGATTCTTGAACGCATCGACCCACTTAAGGACGCTGATGGGCTTCACCCGATGAACCTCGGTCGACTTGTCAATCGAGCGTCGGGGCCAATCACGTCACCGCTTCCATGCACTCCGCGTGGTGTCATCGAACTCGTCGAACGCCACGGCATTTCGTGGAGCGGACTGAACGTCGTTGTCATCGGGCGCGGAATCACCGTCGGTCGACCCATCGGGTCACTTCTCACTCGTAAAGAGATCAACGCGACCGTGACGCTCACGCACACAGGGACGCTGAACCTCTCCGACCACCTACGGGCGGCGGATGTGATTGTTGCCGCCGCGGGCTCGCCGTCCATTGTGACCGCCACCAACGTTAAGCCCGGTGCGATAGTTCTCGATGTGGGAGTCTCGCGCGTGACAAATCCCAATGGCACGACACGTATTGCGGGCGATGTCGATCTGGGTGTCCGGGAAGTTGCCGCCTGGGTGTCACCGAACCCCGGCGGCGTCGGACCCATGACTCGTGCCCTGCTGTTGCAGAACGTCGTCGAGATGGCGGAACGCACTCTCTAAAACGGGTTAGGGATTTGCGCCGTTTCGTCCGCTGATCATGCCACCCATTGGGGGCATAACCCGAACGATGACCGCGAGGGTATCGATTACGAGCCAGGAGTCCTTCGAAAGGATGATGTGGGTTCGCGCTCGAATCTGTTCGTTCGTTTCTAGCTCGGACTTGATGAAATCCGCACGCTCCGTGGTCGAATTGAACACGACGAGTAGGGCGCCTTCGCGGCACATCACCGCTGCGACAGCGGGCGGCTCGTCACGTGGAGTCCAATCGGAACACGATCCGCCAGCCGCGACAAAACGATTACGCAGGTCGACCATCTCCTGTGAAATCGGTGATGTGCATCCGCTGACAACCAGCACGCCTAACGCGAGAGCGGCGGTTATGCGAATTCGGCCCATCGCTCAATCCTAGAGAGCGTGTCATTCGGTACGCTCGACGTATGGCGAAGTTGTATTTCCGGTATGGCGCGATGAACAGCGGCAAGAGCACGGCGTTGCTTCAAGCTGCCTATAACTACGCGGAACGCGGGCAGCAAGTGCTCATTGCGAAACCGCGCATTGACACGAAGGGCGAAGCGTCAATCGTGTCGCGCCTTGGCGTTGAGCGTGCTGTGAATTTTGTCATCGGACCGAACGATGATGTTCGCACGATGTTCGATGCGTATCGGGCTCAAACCAAAGCAACGACCGGGCAGGATGTCGCCTGTCTGCTTCTGGACGAGGCACAGTTCCTCAGCGTCGACCAGGTCGACGACCTCTTACGCATCGCAATTCTCGAAGACGTCCCGGTACTCGCCTATGGAATTCGTACCGATTTTCAGACAATCGCATTCCCTGGTTCGCGCCGACTTCTTGAAGTCGCCCACGCTCTCGAAGAACTGAAGACAATCTGTCGTTGCGGACGGAAGGCGATGTTCAACGCGCGACTTGTCAATGGCCAATTCATTTTTGACGGGGCACAGGTTGCCATCGACGGTGAGAGCGTCACTTATGAATCGCTCTGCGGGACCTGTTATCTGCGCGAATCAAACGGGATGCTTGCGCACGGGTTCAACGCGCCGAGTTCGTTCATTCCGACGCTCGCGCCAGACGCCGATTTTTCTTAGGCCTCGACAGGCGAGAGCAACTGCGTCTCGGCCAGCTCGCGGTAAAGAGGAACGGCTTTCAGCAGTTGCTTGTGGGTTCCAACTCCAAGGACTTCGCCCTTGCGGAGAACCACAATTTGGTCACTGTCAATGACGGTCGAGAGTCGGTGGGCTATGACTATCAACGTGCGTTTTGCCGAGACTCGATCGATTGCGTCTTTCATCAACTGTTCGTTCAGCCCGTCCAGGCTCGACGTCGATTCGTCGAGCAACAGGATTGGCGCGGCCGCGAGGAGTGCGCGTGCGATCGCGAGTCGTTGGCGCTCGCCACCCGACAGCAACACTCCGCCCTCGCCGACGGGGGAGTGAATTCCGCGTTCGTCACGTTCCACGATGTTCGCGAGGTTCACCTCGTCGAGCACGGCAATACAGTCAGCGTCGGTCGCATCCGGCGCACCGAGAACGAGGTTGTCGCGAATCGAACCCGCAAGCACCGGCGCGTCCTGTTCGACATATCCAATCGCCGCGCGAAGTTCGGCCCGGTCGAGGGCGCGAATATCATGCCCTCCCAGGCGAATCGTTCCCGATTGAGGGTCGTAAAACCGCTCGATGAGGGACAGAATCGTAGACTTTCCCGAGCCGCTCGGTCCGACCAGAGCGATGCGATTCCCCGTCTTCACGGTGAAGGAAATGTTGGTCAAAATTGGAGTCTCGGGGTCGTACGCAAAGTTGACCTTGTCGAATTCAATCGCCACCGCGCCCAGTTTCCCATCGAGGGTGTCCGTCACAACATCGTTCGCGGATTCGCTCGGCAAGTCGATGATCTCTTGGATACGACCGAGGGCTCCGAGAGCCTGGGCGACCGATGTGAAGGCTCCGATTGCCTGGCCGAGCGGCATGATCATCATGAACAGGAAAAGAATGAACGACACGAGCTGAGCAACGTCAATTGCGCCGCTGGCAACCCGGAATCCGCCCACACCGAGTACGACGAGGAACGACACCTGCATTGCAATACCCGAAATCGGAATGACAAACGCAGAAATTCGCGCAACGTCGAGTCCGGCACGCCACGCTCCACGCGAATCGTCATCGACAGAGTCGATTTCACGCTGGACGGCGTTTGCAGCGCGAACCGTGCGAACCGCCGAAATGGCCCGCTCGACGGATGCGGTGAGGTCGCCGACTCGGTCTTGGGCGCGTCGCGAATAGACCCGAATTCGGCGCGACAGCACAATGACAATCACCATCGAACTGACGACGACGGAAAAGGTGAGGCCAAACAGGATCATGTCGATAATCAACATGGCGATGATGGAACCGACGAACGTGACCAAACCGCCGATGGCCTCAACCAAGCCCTGCGTGAGGACCGCCCGAAGCATCGTCGAGTCGGCACCGACCCGAGACACCAGGTCACCGGTTCGGCGTGCGTCGAACTGGCTGATCGGCAAGTTCAACAGTCGGGCGACGAGGTGCCGCCGTGACGACAGGACGACACTTTCCCCGGTTCGTTGCAACAAGTAGTGGCGAACGCTCGAGAGAATTGCGCTTCCGATGACGAGCGCGATGAGGGCGGGCACGAGCCAGCCGAGGTCCGTGCCCGCTTGAACAGTCGAAATGACCTGGGCGACGATGAGCGGTTGACCGAGTGACGCACCAGCACCGAGCAGGCTGAGGGCAATGACAACGCCCAAAATTCGCTTGTGTTCGAGCAAGTACGGCATCAGTTGACCAAAAGTTGCTTTGGTTCCG
>WLFX01000105.1 GCA_009703545.1 Actinomycetota bacterium | reverse complement strand
TGGCTCAAAGGTACTGAAAACGTTCCCACTTCAGGGTCGGCGATTCTCGCCAGTAACCACCTGTCATTCATCGATTCGGTCTTCCTCCCACTCGTTCTGCGTCGGCCGGTTGTGTTCCTCGCAAAATCGGAATACTTCACTGGGCGCGGCATCAAGGGATGGCTCGTTCGACAGTTCTTCTTGGCGTCAGGGCAGCTTCCCATCGACAGATCCAGCGGAAAGGCTAGCGAGGACGCACTGAATACGGGTGTCAACGTGCTTTCGGAGGGAAAACTTCTAGGGATCTATCCCGAGGGAACGCGCAGCCCCGACGGGCGTTTGTATCGAGGTCGAACCGGAATCGCCCGGATGGCGCTTGAGTCAGGAGTCTTGGTTATCCCGGTCGCAATGATTGACACCGATAAAGTCATGCCAATCGGGTCGAAGATTCCCAAAGTGCAGCGGGTTGGCGTGGTGTTTGGCCGCCCACTCGACTTCTCGCGATTCGAGGGCTATGAAAACGATCGTTTTGTGCTTCGTGCAATCGCCGATGAAATCATGCATGAGATTGTGGGGATTTCCGGGCAAGAGTACGTTGACGAGTATGCGAGCACTCGCCGTGCTCGGCAGTCCGTTTCCTAGAGTTCGGTAGGCTGGAGTCCTTTACTGCGATAGGACGATTGTGACGGAACCGATTGTGAACGTGGCCCTCGGGGTATTGGAGGGGCTAGACGCGTGGCGTGACCTGCCCATCAATCAACAACCGACGTGGGGAAACCCCGAGGAATTGGCGCGGGTTACCTCGGAACTGTCAAAACTCCCGCCACTTGTTTTCGCGGGTGAGGTCGACCAACTCACGGATCGCCTTGCTCGAGTTGCGAACGGCAAAGCGTTTTTGCTGCAGGGCGGTGACTGCGCAGAAACGTTCGACAGCGCGACCGCGGACAAGATTCGTAATCGAGTGAAGACAATTCTGCAAATGGCCGTCGTACTTACGTATGGCGCATCAATGCCAATCGTAAAAATGGGACGCATGGCTGGGCAGTTCGCCAAACCGCGCTCGAGCGACACCGAAACTCGCGACGGCGTGACGCTCCCCGCGTATCGCGGTGACATCGTGAACGGGTACGACTTCACTCCCGAATCCCGCGAAGCAGACCCCAACCGAATCATGCGCGGTTATCACACGGCGGCTTCGACGCTGAACCTCATCCGCGCTTTCACGCAAGGCGGTTTTGCCGACCTTCGAGAGGTGCACTCGTGGAACAAGGGCTTCGCCGAGAACCCTGCCAACAAGCGTTACGAGACGCTGGCAAAAGATATCGATCGCGCCATCAAATTTATGGCGGCGGCGGGTGCCGACTTTGATTCACTCAAGCGCGTCGAGTTTTACGCTTCCCACGAGGGCTTGCTGATGGATTATGAACGCCCGATGACGCGTATTGATTCACGCACCGGCAATCCTTACAACACCTCCGCACACTTTGTGTGGGTTGGCGAACGCACGCGCGAACTTAGCGGGGCGCACATTGATTTCTTCTCGCGCATCTCGAACCCCATCGGTGTCAAATTGGGACCGTCGACTACCCCTGACATGGTTCAACGTTTGATCGACGTCCTGGACCCGAACCGAACTCCTGGCCGACTGACCTTTATCACCCGAATGGGAGCGGGGGTTATTCGCGACGTCCTTCCTCCGTTGTTGGAAGCCGTCAAGGGGACCGACGCACTTCCGGTTTGGGTGACGGATCCGATGCACGGTAACGGAATCACAACTCCGAACGGTTACAAGACGCGTCGTTTCGACGATGTTGTCGACGAGGTCACGGGATTCTTCGAGGCACATCGAGCCGTCGGCACGTTCCCCGGAGGTATCCACGTTGAACTGACCGGTGACGACGTTACGGAGTGTCTGGGTGGTTCAGAAATGATCGACGAAGCAACCCTTGCCTCGCGTTACGAATCATTATGTGACCCGCGTCTTAATCACACACAGTCGCTTGAACTTGCTTTCCTCGTCGCCGAGGAACTTGCCGCCAGCACATGACGCCCATCGCGCCGGCGATTGTTTCTGGTTTATTCACTGGACTGTCTCTCATTGTTGCGATTGGCGCTCAGAACGCTTTCGTTTTGCGCCAAGGGTTGGCGGGAAAGTTCGTGTTACCTGTCGCCTTGGTTTCGGCATTCCTGGATGCCGCGTTGATTGTCCTTGGTGTCGCTGGACTTGGTGCGCTTCTCGAATCAGTCCCATTCCTTTTAGGGCTCGTTCGTTGGTTGGGAGCCGGTTACCTCGTGTGGTTCGGAATATCGTCGTTGCGAAAAGCAAATTCTGGCCAATCAATGGACGTCTCGGGACAGGGGCCGAGTACGATTCGAACAGCAGTAATTGCGACAGCAACCTTTTCTCTCCTTAACCCTCACGTCTATCTCGATACGGTGGTGTTTCTCGGAGCTCTCGCGGCGCAGTTCGGAGACAATCGCTGGTGGTTCGCGCTTGGCGCGTCGGTGGCGAGCATCACGTGGTTCTTTGGTCTCGCCTATGGTGCACAAGCGCTCTCGCCCTATGTCAAGAACCCGCGATTTTGGAGAGTGTTGGACACCGTCATCGCACTCATCATGTTCGGGTTAGCGATCAGCCTCATCCTCATGCCGCTTGGGGACTGAATTTAGATTTTTCCCTGGAGCGTGATGGTCGCACCCTTCGGTGCTTCGGTTCCTTCAATCGGATCGGTGGAAACGGCTTCTGCCCAACTTTTGTCCCAATGCTTTATGGGAATTTCGGATACCACGGTGACCGCAAAGCCGAGATTCTCAAGCAACAACTTTGCGGCCGCAATCGTCATCCCCGCGACACCGGGGACGGCGACGAGTTCCGGACCTTTCGAGACGACAAGCGAGACAGAACCACCGGGATGAATAATGCCGCCGGCGGCGACCACCGATATGACCGTGCCGGAAGCGAATGTCGAGGAGAATTCCTCGGTTGATCGTCCGTTCACGGTCAGGTCGACGGCCTCGAGAGCGGCAGTAGCTTGCTCGACGCTCAAGCCACTGACGGACGGAACCTTTCCGGCCGATTCGGTGAGCAAAACGGAGTCGCCTGCATAAAACGTTTCACCGACAGTGATTGCGGATCCGTCCGCACGTGATGCGGCAAGGACCTGACCGGCGGGAATGGTCTTGTGGAATTCCTTCGAAGTATTGACAACTCCAATTCCCAACTTGGCAAGTTGAGCGGAAAAGTCGACGAGGGTGACGTTATCGAAGCTGGGGAACGCAATCGGTTCTAGTCCAAGTGAAACAACGAGGTGCACTTCGGTTCCCTTGGGCATTCCCGATGTGATTTCAGGTGAAGTGCCGATCACCATGCCCTCGGGGATGTCAGGGTGGTATTCCTCAGAAACAGGGTCAATGACCACGAAGCCAGCTGTCGTCAAACTGATCGTGGCGTTCTCCACCGACATTCCCGCGACGACGGCACTGGCCGCAAGCGACCCTGGCCCGAACTGGAACCACCATACCGAGCCGCCGCCCCCGACAATCACGAGGAGTGCGATGAGGAGTGAGAGCACTCGGACGCTTCGACCAGGCGCTCGAATCGGTCCTCGCGCGTCAGAGTTACGGGAGCTATCAATCGCAGCAACCGCGGGAATCGTCGGCAGTGCGCGCTGGGTTTCGCGGGAATCTTCGATCTGTGCCGACGATGTCGGGGAATCGATGACACGGGTTGCTGCGTCGTCAGGTTGGGCCAATGCGCGCGTAAGGGCGTCGAGCATCGATCGAGCATCCTTGGGCCGATCCGACGGCTTCTTTTGAGTCGCCCATTGAATGATGTCATCGACGGCGCGACTCACGGTGGGGTTGGATTCAGCCGCAAACGGCATCGGTTGTTGAGCGTGTTGAACCGCGACCTGCATCGGAGTCTCTCCGGTGAATGGTTGTTTGCCCGTCAGCATTTCGTACAGCATGATGCCAACGGAATACAGGTCACTCCGGTTATCCGCCTGACTACGTGTCAATAACTCTGGGGCAATATAGGCGACCGTTCCGAGAAGGGACTTCCCGGTATCCGTAGCGTTATTCACAGGTCGCGCAAGTCCGAAGTCACCAATCTTTATGCGGCCATCATTGACGAGAATGACGTTCTCGGGTTTGACGTCGCGATGTAAAATACCTTCGCGATGAGCCACCGAAAGCGCTTGAAGTACTGCCTGCGTGATGTCAAGAGATTGTTCAATGGTGAGCGTTCCGTAATCGTTGAGCAAATCACGAAG
>WLFX01000104.1 GCA_009703545.1 Actinomycetota bacterium | reverse complement strand
GATTGATCTTTGTGTTCGTTTCCCAGACTCGAATCAACACGGCAAACTACTACCTCGGTTCGTCGAACCTCCAGACCTTCGGAGAGCGAGTTTTCAAACTCAAGCTCCCCTACGGTGCGTGGCTTATCGTGACCGCAGTAATTATCTACTTGTTGATGTTGCTGCCAATCGTCCAGTACATTCTGCTCGCACTTGCATGGCAGGGTGTTCTCGTCACGGCATGGGTCGCAATTGCGGTCACTCACATCGTTCTGGACAAGGGTAAGCGCCAGGAACACGGCATGATCCCGGACAAGCGATACGCCGCATTCAACAACTCCGGATTGATCGCGTGGGTTATCGCCACGGTCATCGGTGTGTTGATGTTGCAGCTCGGTTCGATTGACCCTGCGCTCGCAGGTGTGGGTGGAACCTGGGGCCCGATCGCCACGGCAGTTTCTGCTGCGGCAATCTACGCCATCCTGTTCAACAGCACCGGCGGAAAGACCGCTCTTCTCGCAGAGAAGTAGCCAGTACCAAATAAAGGGTGGGGGTGCGCGAAAGCGCATCCCCATCTTTTTATTCGTCGTCTTGAGTGTCGATTAGGCGCAGCGCAATCAAGCAGGTTGCCTGTCCTTCAACAGAGTTGACATCGACCCGAAGGAACGATTCAATCTTTCGAAGTCGATAGTTGAGCGAGTTCCGGTGGATGAAAAGTGCTGCGCAGGTTGGAGTTGGCCTCGCGTCGTTCTCCAAGAAGGCGGAAAGCGTTTCGATGAGCTGTCCCGAACGTTTTTCATCATGCTCGAAGAGTGGACGCAGGAACTTTTTGGCCGATTCACGTGCACCTCGACCTCCCGTGGCCATCACGACCGCACCGAGCCCGAGTTCGGGCGCGAGTTGCGGTTGGATGATTCGTTTCAACAACTGAAGTGAGTGCACCACCGACATGCGAAGTTCGTAAAGGCTCGATGTCGGAGTTTTCAGAACGAGTGGCTGGCGTGCGTGAATTCCGAGGAGCCGTCGTTCGATCTCGGCGAAATCATCGCGAGGGGACTGCACAAAGGCGACCAATCGTTCATCAATCTCGGTGACACGGACAACGTGGAAAGCCTCGTGAAGGGCCACGCGTAGTCGCCACGAGGTGGAATGGAACTCGCCACTCACATCGGCGACCAACAGGCTCATTTCTTTTCGGTGATCCAAGCCGATCGCCTGGATGGCTTGGCGAACGTCGCTGTGTGAGTATTCATCCCACGATTCGCATGTATCGAGAAGATTTTTGATTTCCTGGTGCCGACTTGCGTCGACGATAACCGATCGGTTCAGTTGGAGGGCGATGATGGAGGCAACTGGACCCAGAAGGGACGACAGACGGTTTCCCGTGTCGTTTGCTCGAACCGCGAGTTGGCATGGATTATTCAACCCCATCGGCAAGGGGATACTGAGAATCCCGCGCGTCGGCTTTGTGTGGCTGGTTAGCGCCCATTCCGTTGCCGCGGGATATTGCGCGATCACGGAACCGTAGGCATCGAATACTGCAAGAGGGGACTCGACCACTTCGGCTATTGCGACCAAGAGGGTCGCGACATCCGCACCCTGGTTGGCGAGGCGCGCGCACTTATCGGCGAGTGACCAGCCTTGCGTCACCACATCGAGTCGTTCCAGCACCAAAAGGTTTTCAATGTGACGAAGCAATTGAAGTGGAGGAATGGCTGCGGGTACTTCGATCAGCGGAATCTTGCGAGCTTCAGACGCGCGCACTAGGCCGGGAGGGACGGTGAGATGGGCGATTCCGGTCGAGAATGCGATGGCCGCAACGGGGACTTTCGACAACCGCTCCACGAACGCGTCCCACGTCCGTTCGTCCGAAAAGTTCATCCCGATCCCACTTGTCAGAAGCAGCGAATTCGGCTCGAGGAACGGGGTGGGGTCCATCAATTCTGTGGGTGCGCAGCCCGTGACTATCGTGTCATGCTGCGATTGAGGTGCATCCGTTTTGAGGACGAGACCGAGAGATGCCTCTTGCAGCAAATCATCAACGTTCACAGCATGCCCCCTAATTGGCTGTCATTCGCACAAATTGTAGGGCAACTCTAGTGCAATTGACTACTGGATTAGGTTTCGGGCGCAACATATTGTGAACATATGAAGGGCGCAAATTCCGAGGCAGCACTATTTGTCAACTCAGACATGGGTGAGTCGTTTGGACTCCACAGTTTTGGGAATGACGAAGTGCTTATGCCTTTGATTGACGTTGCGAATGTGGCCTGCGGGTTTCACTCGGGCGACCCCAGTGCGATGGACGCCACCGTCAACTTAGCAAAGCAGCACAATGTCCTCGTCGGCGCACACCCGGGGCTTCCGGACCTCGTCGGATTCGGCCGCCGTGAAATGAAGCTCACCCCGGATGAAGTTGAGTCCATCATTCGTTACCAGGTGGGCGCGCTCGTTAGCTTCCTCGAGAAGTATTCCCTCCCGCTCAACCACATCAAGCCCCACGGGTCTCTCTACGGAATGCTTGCTCGAGACGAAGACCTCATGCTCGGGGCTGTGAAAGTAGCAAAAACATACGACGTCCCACTATTCGGCATTGCGGGGAGTGCGCATCAACGTGTTGCCGAACGCGAAGGTGTGCGGTTTATGGGCGAACTGTATGTCGATCTGAATTACAACGCGGACGGGGGTTTGATTATCCTCCGACGACCAGAGCACACCGACCCAGAGCGAGCGGCCGAACGTGTGCGACGGGTTCTTAAGGATGGAATAGTCCTTGCCGACGACGGCACCGAGCTCACGATCCCTTTCAGTAGTGTGTGCGTCCACTCGGACACCCCCAACGCGCCAGAGGTGGCGCGCGCAGTTCGTCAAGCCCTCGAGGCCTAAACTTTCCCCACGCAGCACCCAACACAAGTCACAGAAAGAGAGTTGTATCTCGTGGAAATTATTTCCCCACTTCCCGGAGTTTTTTATCGAAAGCCTGGGCCGGACAAAGAGCCTTACGTCAATGAGGGCGACGCCATCGTTGCGGGACAAACAATCGGGCTCGTCGAAATTATGAAGCAGTTCAGCGAGGTTCGAGCGGAAGCAGCGGGCGTTCTCGTTAGTTTCAAGATCGATGATTTCGGAATCGTCAATCCCGGCGATGTCATTGCGATAGTCGAATAAACGAATCCCTGGCCAACCGACGATCAACGGCGAACAAACCCATGAAGAAACTGCTCATTGCAAATCGCGGGGAAATCGCGGTACGGATAATTCGTACTGCCCGCGAAATGGGGATTGCGACGGTCGCGGTTGTCAGCGAGGCGGATAGATTCGCCTACGTCGCCGAGATTGCCGATGAAATCGTCGTCATCGGCCCGCCTCCCGCGGGGCGGAGCTATCTCAATCACGAAGCGGTACTTCACGCGGCCGCTGAATCTGGTGCCGACGCGGTGCACCCCGGCTACGGTTTTCTCTCGGAAAACGCAGAGTTCGCCCGAAAGGTAATCGCCGCCGGGCTTATTTGGGTGGGTCCTTCACCGGAATCCATCGAATTGATGGGAGACAAATCTCGGGCGCGGAAAGCCGCTCACGATGCAGGTGTCCCAACGCTTCCCGGGACACAATCAGCGCTGAATGACTCTGACGATGTCCCGTCGATTGCCGCGCAGATCGGTTATCCGCTGGTGGTGAAGGCGTCTGCTGGCGGCGGGGGCAAGGGAATCCGCCTTGTCGAAACACCGGAGTCGCTGATATCGACGATTGAGATCGCAAAGGCCGAAGCACTTGCGGCCTTCAACTCGTCCGAGGTCTACCTCGAGAAGTTCATCACTCATGCGCGGCACGTCGAAGTGCAAATTCTCGGAGACGGTGTCGATTTCGTTCACCTCGGCGATCGCGATTGTTCGATGCAGCGACAACAGCAGAAGATTTTGGAAGAAGCTCCCGCCCCCGATTTACCTGACGATGTTCGGAAGCGAATTCGAGACACGTCGGTCGAACTGGTTCGTAGCGCCGGTTATTTCGGGGTCGGGACGATTGAGTTCCTTTATGACCCGGCAACCCACGAGGCCGCGTTCATCGAAATGAATACGCGTATTCAGGTCGAACACACCGTCACCGAAGCGATCACCGGCATCGACCTTATTCGTGAGCAACTGAGAATCGCGTCCGGTGAAAAACTAGGCATGTCTCAAAAGGACATCAGTTTCTCAGGACACGCGCTGGAATTCCGAATTAACGCAGAAGACCCCGCAAATAATTTCATGCCGAGCCCCGGAACAATCGACGTTTTGACCTTGCCGGGAGGCCTTGGAGTG
>WLFX01000103.1 GCA_009703545.1 Actinomycetota bacterium | reverse complement strand
TCCGAGAGAGTGGCCAACGATGACCGCCCGACCCCCCGGCGCGCGAGTTTCAATTAACCGAGCAACATCGGAACTGTAGTCGGATGCGGAATACCCGGTCGCGGGCTTATCGCTTCGCCCATGCCCTCGCTGATCCACGGCCATGATGTGAAACGTTTTTTCCAGGATTGCGACGATTGGCTCCCACACCGCGAGGTTTGCGGTTACGCCGTGCAACAACACCAACGACGTGGACCCCCCGCCCGAAAAGTCGACGTTAAGAGAAATGTTTCCGACGGGAACAATCTCTCGATGTCGAGCGGACGAAGGGGCCACGTCGTGCCCTAGATGATGCTGCCGCTGAGTGGAGCCGGCATCGATTTGCGAACCGCGATGAATTGCTTCACGATTTCGCCACGTGTCTTTGCGACGTCGCCGTCACCGTACTCGAAAATTCCCCCAGAGGACTTCATCCCAAGCTTCCCCTTCTCGACGAGATCAGAGATGAAGGGTGGGACCCCTGCAGTGTTGGACAGATCGGGGTTGAGGTAACTCGCAACACTTGTGTAAATGTCGAGCCCGGCCATATCCAGCAAACGCATCGGCCCAACGACAGCCAACTTGTAGCCGATGCCCCACTTCACGCACACGTCGAGGTCACGTTGCGAGATGACCCCCTCGTCGACGAGTGCGAGGCACTCGCGAAGGATCGCGTACAGCACGCGGTTTTCGACGAAACCAGCTTTCTCTTTTTCGTACACCGCCTCATAGCCAAACGCATGGACAATCTCAATGAGTCGGTCGGCAATCGCACCGCCAGTCTTTTCGCCCGGTACAACCTCGATCATGGGGATGATGTGCGGCGGGTTCGACCAGTGCATGCCGATAAAGCGTTCGGGGTTTGTCAGTGCTTCGGCAATCGCAGTGATGGGGATACCGGAGGTGTTCGACGCAATGATGACGTCTTTCCCCACGTACTTTTCGACATCGGCCAACACGGATTTTTTGAGGTCAATTTTTTCGGGAACAGCCTCGACAACAAAATTCGTGTCGGTGAGAGCTTCGGCAAGATCGGTGTGGAATGTGACCGTACCGGACGACGTGGATTTGCCGCCGATCTGGTCGAGCACACTCTCACACAGCGTGAGAGCGCTCTTGGCATTTTCGAGGGCGACCTCACTGATGTCAAAAACTCGAACCTGCGAGCCAGCGCGAGCAAAGATTGCCGCGATTCCGGGACCCATCGTTCCAGAACCGACGATGGTAGTGATTGCGGGAAGAGACATGATTCACTCCTTTGTGTTGATGATCTCGAGATTTGTTAGGTGGTTGGCGCCATCGGGGCGTCGTACTTCGGGTCCCATGACCGGCCTTCACGAACAGCCAATTTGCGGTTGAAATAGTTCCAAAAATTGTTCTTGGCACGCTCGGGGTAAATATCGACACGCTTGGTCAGAATCTCGTCGTGATCCGGAGCGGTGTGTTTCCATCCCGTGGACGCGATCGCGACCTGCATCTTGGCAGCCTTCTCAAGGAAAATCCCAGCAAGTGTGCATTCCTTGACTCCGGTGCCGACAAACGACGCACCGTGATTACGAAGGAGCACCGCGTCGGACGCGCCCAATGACGCGGCGTGAGCTTCTCCGAGAGCGCGGGTGTCAATGAGATTCGATGTCAACGTGAAGTGTGGTACTCCGTGTTCCTCAAACCAGACGCCTTCGTTGCTATACGCACGCAACGCTTGACCTGTGGCCGAAAGGACGATGGCGTTGAAGGGATGTGAGTGTCCGACGACGTTGATGTCTGGTCGCGCAAGCATCATCTCGGTGTGAAGAGGCCATTCGAGATGTCGAAGTCCCGTGCCTTCGAGGACGTTCCCATCCCAATCAATCAAAATGAAATCCTCCGGCTGAACCTCTTCAAATCCGAGGTTGCCGCGCTTTAGCCATGCTCCACGACCCTCTGGATCACGAAAGGAAAGATGCCCCATCGACATATCGCCGTGGTCCTCCATCTCAAGAATCCGATGTGCCCGAGCGAGGTCGTCAAGAATCTCGACAACGGCGGGTGACGGCGAAATCGGCTTGAGTCCGGTCATGTTGTGCCTTTCCTTGAAGTTGAGCGCTATTCCTGCGCCGCGACAACGTCGGCGACAGTCAGTCCACCAACGCGATTGAACGGTCGCGGCCCGCTCGACACCGCAACGCAAATGACAAACTCGTTTGCCTTGGGACCGTCCGGGATAGTCAACGTTATTGCGTCATAGTGCGAACGTACATACACCTCATCTTTGTAGGCGAGGGGAATATCAAGCTGAACACCGGGGCCACCCATCTTGCTGGCAGAGGAGATCCATGCTTTACCTCCACCGATCGCCTCGCGAAAAGCGTCACCAAACACCGTGGTGATGCACGAGACGACGTGTTCTTGAGCGCTGTTCGCACCAGCGATTCCGCCTTTGCCATAACCCTCGACGGGCTGTCCGCCCAGCAATTCGAGTGCGCGGCGACCGAGTTCTAGCCCGAGAATCGCGCTGTGTTTAGTTAATGATGATAGGTCGTCGTGGAAACCCTCCCCCGCAAAGGGATCAGTAATGACAGCGCCAACTGCCGCTTTGATCAGAGGTACCTCGAGTCGCTTGCCACCGAGCTGACGGGTTTCGGTGACTACCGAATGGTAGGACTGGATTGCGTAATACTTGTCAACTTCTGAAGTCATGGGACTCTATCCTCTCGCCGTGGGATCGTAAATTGCCGTCTCGAGCATCTCGGTCGTGAACTGGTTGCCCTTTGCCATGCTGCGAGTCTCGGCGAAGTACGCCGAGCGGGACTGGCACCGATCGGTGATTCCACGTTCCTGCGCTTCCCAGGACACGAGGTCTGCGACGAGGTCACCGGTCGACGTGCTCGCGGCGACGGCGAGCGTGTAAGCGTTTCCCATTGCACACCCCGCCCCTTGCGCAAGAGCTGGGCACATTGCGTGTGCGCTGTCACCAACTAGGGCGACGACCCCGTTGGTCCAATTGTCCAGAACGTTGGTTTGGTAACCGTCGTAGCGACCGTGAATCCGTGCAGCCGGAGTCAGGATCGGCTCGAGGTGCGGGAAGTTCTCAACCCACACATCGAGGTTGATCGGAACGGCCGACCCTTCCTTGTCGTCGACGGGTGACATGAGTGCAATATAAAGTTCATCGTCGTTGCAGGGTACATAGAGGACCCGAAGCACGCGGGGCTCAAAGTTCCAGAAGTCGATGACGTTATCCCATTCGCCTGGACCGAGAAGTTCCTTGTTGCGAGGGACGATGAGGCGCGTAATGCCGTCGCGCGACTTCGTGCGGGTCTGCTCGAATCCAATCGAGTCGCGCACCTTCGAGAGAACTCCATCAGCACCAATGACGAGATCAGCAGAACGGACCTCGCCAGATGCCAGAGTGACAGAACCACTCGGGTCGG
Organism: Actinomycetota bacterium; assembly: GCA_009703545.1. Classification (GTDB taxonomy): domain Bacteria; phylum Actinomycetota; class Actinomycetes; order Actinomycetales; family Microbacteriaceae; genus MWH-TA3. Next base: position 884 of record WLFX01000103.1, on the reverse strand, counting down.
CCGTGACTACTTCGGAGTCGACTTTCAATTCGACTCCGGCCTTTGCCGCTGCCTCTACCAAAACTTCGTGGAGCGCTTTCCGAGTCATGCTTCGCCACGGCAAGCCATCGAACGTTTCTTTGGAAACCGTCATGTTTTGGCTGCGAGTCTCGTAGAACGGGGGAACCATCGATCGCGGCTCGAGGGCGTCATATGCACCGATAGCCTTCAACACCTGAAGGCTGTTGTTCCACAAGACGATGCCCGCACCGAGCGGTCGGAGTTCAGCCGATTTCTCGTGAATGGTGACGGTCCATCCCTTTTGCGCAAGCACGGTGGCAGCGGTGAGCCCAGCGAATCCTGCTCCAACCACTTCTGCGTGTCGAGTTTCTTTGCTCATTAGGTTGCTGCTCTCTGTTGGGTGTCGTCAATTGCGACGAACCGTTGGGCTCATTCTACTTCTAGTGTTTTTCATATGTCAATATAAACTTTGTACCATTTACAAAGTAGCCCCAATTTTGGACAACGCTGAGTGCCGTGACTTCGGTCCCGGCTTGCCTTCTCTAGTGGCGGGTATGTCCGCCATCAACGACGATTGTCGAGCCTGTGACCCAGCGCGCTTCTTCCGAAGCGAGGAAGGCAACCGTCGGTGCGATGTCTTCCGGCAGGCCGCGCCGCGGGATGGCCTGCATCGGCACAACATAGTCAAAGCCGTGGCGGTGTTCGCCCGCCATGACGCCTTCACTTTCGGTAAGTCCGGGGGCAACCGCATTCACGGTGATACCGAACTTACCGATCTCGCCCGCGAGGGCACGGGTGAATCCGATGACTGCACCCTTCGACGCGACATAGTGTGCAAGGTTCGGAGTGCCCGCCACGAAAACGTTCGATGCGATGTTGATGAT
>WLFX01000102.1 GCA_009703545.1 Actinomycetota bacterium | reverse complement strand
CCCGCAGCGCTCGTGGTGGCGTGTTGTTCTGCAATCCCGACGTCAAAAACGCGATCGGGGAATACCTCCGCCATTGCGGAGAGTCCTGTTGGGCGCAGCATTGCCGCCGTGATTCCCACGATTGCGTCGTTTTGCCGCGCGAGTTCGACCAGTTCTTCCGCGAATACCGTCGTCCACGACTGTCCGCCGCCGCCATTCTCCTCACCGGTCACGGGGTCAAATGCGCCAATCGCGTGGAACTGGTCGGCTTCGTTGAGCCTGGCCGGCTCATAGCCTCGACCCTTCTCGGTGATGACGTGAACGATTACCGGACTGCCGTAATCCTTTGCCTGTTCCAGCGCGCGCTCGACATCTCGCATGTTGTGACCATCCACAGGCCCGATGTATTTGATGTCGAGGTTTGAATACAAGGCCTCATTGTTGGTGAAACGAGAGAGGAACCCGTGAACCCCTCCCCGAATTCCGCGATACAGCGCTCGAGCGGGTCCACCGAGTCGCTTCGTGATAGCCCACGAGACTCGATGAAGGGTCCGATAAGACGGTCGCGTACGCACATCTGATAGGAATCGTGCGACCCCTCCGATTGTCGGTGCATACGAACGTCCGTTGTCATTGACAACGACCACGAGCCTGCGCGAATTGTCGTGCGAAATGTTGTTGAGCGCCTCCCATGTCATTCCCCCGGTCAGCGCTCCATCACCAATCACTGCGATAACGTGACGGTCTGACTGTCCCGTCATGTCGAATGCCTTGGAAATTCCATCTGCCCACGACAGTGAACTCGATGCGTGGCTCGATTCAACGATGTCGTGGATTGATTCCGAACGCTGTGGGTAACCGGCCAGTCCGCCTGCTTCGCGGAGATGTGAGAAGTCTCGTCGGCCTGTCAGAATTTTATGAACGTACGACTGGTGCCCCGTGTCCCAAATTATCGGGTCGTTCGGTGAATCGAAGACACGATGAAGCCCGACCGTCAACTCGACAACCCCAAGATTGGGTCCGAGGTGACCACCGGTGAGCGACACCGAGTCAATGAGAAAGTCCCGAATTTCCTGGGATAGTCTCTCGCATTCGTCCAGCGTCAGCTTCTTGACGTCGCTCGGCGCGGAGATTTTTGACAACAACATGGCGGTTTAGAGGAGCGATCGCAAAACGTACTGGAGGATGCCGCCATTGCGGTAGTAATCTGCTTCGCCTGGGGTGTCAATGCGCACCACCGCATCGAATTCAATAATCGTCGCGCCTGTCGCCGAGTGTTCCGTCGGCGACGCGACGACGTGCACAGTGCGCGGTGTCGACCCCGCGTTAAGTTCCTCGATGCCGGTGAACGAAAACTCTTCGCACCCCGTGAGCCCCAGAGATTCAGCGTTCTGACCAACAGGAAATTGAAGGGGAATAACTCCCATTCCGATCAGGTTAGAACGGTGAATTCGTTCGAACGATTCGGCGATGACGGCCTTGACGCCCAGAAGACTTGTTCCTTTGGCTGCCCAGTCACGACTCGAACCGGAACCGTATTCTTTGCCCGCGAGAACAACGAGTGGAGTTCCCGCCTCCTGATAATTCTGAGACGCGTCATAGATAAATGATTGATTGCCCGCGGCCGTGGTGAAGTCACGCGTGTAACCGCCTTCGACACCGTCCAGCAACTGGTTCTTGAGCCGAATATTCGCAAAGGTTCCACGGATCATGACTTCGTGATTTCCGCGACGGGACCCGTAAGAATTGAAGTCACCGCGTTCGACACCGTTCGCCTGTAAATATTTGCCGGCTGGAGTGTCTGCTTTGATCGAACCGGCTGGCGATATGTGGTCCGTGGTCACGGAGTCACCGAGAAGCGCTAGCACCCGTGCCCCAGAGATGTCGGAGACGGGCGTCGTAGCAACAGTCATTCCATCGAAGTACGGAGGCTTGCGAACGTACGTTGATTTTTCGTCCCACTCGAACACGTTGCCGATCGGAGTTGGAATTGACTTCCATCGGTCGTCACCGTCAAACACCGACGCGTATTGACGAACGAACATCTCGGTGTCGATCGACGAATCGATGGTCTTTTGCACCTCTGTGGCCGACGGCCAGATGTCAGCGAGGTACACGTCTTGCCCTTCGGCATCCTGACCGAGAGCATCCTTCTCGAAATCGAAATTCATTGTTCCTGCGAGTGCATACGCAATCACCAAGGGAGGCGAGGCGAGGTAGTTCATCTTGACGTCGGGGTTGATTCGTCCCTCAAAGTTGCGGTTTCCTGACAACACGGCGGTGACCGCAAGATCGTTGTCGTTCACAGCGGCCGAGATTTCGGGGGGAAGCGGCCCGGAGTTGCCGATACACGTCGTGCAACCGTAACCAACGAGATAGAAGCCCAAGGCTTCGAGATCGTCCATGAGGCCGGCCTTCTCGTAATAGTCGGTCACAACCTTGGAACCCGGCGCGAGCGTCGTCTTGACCCACGGCTTGGACACGAGTCCCTTTGCCACCGCGTTGCGAGCGAGCAGTCCTGCCGCGAGCATGACCGAAGGGTTTGAGGTGTTCGTGCAGGATGTGATAGCCGCGATGGCAACGTGCCCGTTGTCGACGGTGAAGTGCGCACCGCCCATCGAAACGTCGGCGGGGTTTCCTGCCCCGTACGTGGTGAGGTCTTTCGCGAAAGTCTCTTTAGCCTTGTCCAGTTCAATGCGGTCCTGCGGTCGCTTCGGCCCGGCAATAGAGGGAACAACCGATGAAAGGTCGAGTTCAAGGTACTCGGAGAACACGGGCTCCATGTCGGGGTTGTGCCATAGCCCTTGAGCCTTGGCGTACGCCTCCACAAGAGACACCGTTTCGGTGGGTCGACCAGTCAGTTTGAGATAGTCGACCGTTACCTGATCGACGGGGAACATCGCGGCGGTCGAGCCGAACTCGGGGCTCATGTTTCCGATCGTGGCACGGTTCGCCAACGGGACCTGCCCGACGCCCTTGCCATAAAACTCAACGAATTTACCAACAACGCCGTGCGCGCGGAGCATTTCCGTGATGGTGAGGACGACGTCCGTCGCCGTTATTCCTGAAGGAATGTCACCAGTGAGTTTGAAACCGACGACTCGAGGAATCAACATCGAGACGGGCTGACCGAGCATGGCGGCCTCGGCTTCAATTCCGCCGACACCCCATCCGAGTACTCCGAGGCCGTTCACCATGGTCGTGTGAGAGTCGGTACCGACGCACGTATCGGGGAACGCCAGGGTTTCGCCATCGACGTCGCGAGTGTAAACAACCTTCGCGAGGTTCTCGATGTTGACCTGGTGAACGATTCCAGTTCCCGGTGGAACGACCTTGAAATTGTCGAATGCCGTTTGACCCCAGCGGAGGAATTGGTAGCGCTCGCCGTTTCGTTCATATTCAATCTCAACGTTGCGCTCGAACGCGTCTTCGCGGCCAAACAGGTCGGCAATCACCGAGTGATCGATAACCAGTTCAGCGGGAGCGAGTGGGTTTATCTTTTCGGGGTCTCCGCCCAGTTCTGCAACCGCTTCGCGCATCGTCGCAAGGTCGACGATGCACGGCACACCAGTGAAATCCTGCATGACAACTCGAGCCGGGGTGAACTGGATCTCGGTATCCGGTTGGGCGTTTGCATCCCAGTTGCCGAGCGCTCGGATCTGATCCGCGGTGATGTTAGCCCCATCCTCGGTGCGAAGTAGGTTCTCGAGCAGAATCTTCAGACTGTAAGGGAGGCGGTCGAAACCTTGAACCGCATCAAGCCGAAAAATCGTGTAGTCACGGCCCTCCACAGAAAGTGTGGATTTGGAACCAAACGAATCAATACTCACAGCAAACGACTCCTCACGAGAGACAACTCCCCCATCCTAATCCCGCACGCTCGGCCTAGCGGGCAGCAAAGGACAGCGCGGAACGCATCATCAGCCACGTCACCCACAGCAGTGCCGCGTACAACGGGACACCCATGAGCAGTTTTGTCGCCGCCAGTGCTCCGGTTGCATGCGACAGATACAGCGGAATTTGGACGGCCAATCGGAGCCCGAAGAAACAGGCCCACACCACGGTGGCGAGATACGCGGCTCGACGAACTATTGGATTAGTGCGCGCGGGGTTTTCTGCAACCAATACGTTGGTCACAACCCCGATCAATGGACGTCGAATCACAATTGACACCAGCATCACCAGCATCGAAACCGTATTGATGATAAAACCACCGACGAAATTGTCTTCTGCACGACCTGTCCACAACGCAAAACCAGCACTCAGCGCAATACCGATACCCCCTGATACGGCCGGCAGAACTGGCAAGCGCTGGAAAAGCCGTGTCAGTAAAATCACGAT
>WLFX01000101.1 GCA_009703545.1 Actinomycetota bacterium | reverse complement strand
TCCAACCGCCGGTACCGATTGCCTCGGCGGTGGCTCGAGCGGACTGGCGGAGCGCTTCTGCACTGAGGGCAACACGTTTCGGTTTCGCTGTTGATCCGCTCGTCAGTACGACAACGGCGCACTCCTCAGAAACGACGGCGCTAGCGAGTGGGGCATCCGTCACACACAGCGCATCGCCACCCGCGAGCGCTTCCATGAGGGCGCGCCAGACAGAGTTGGTGTCGGACGCCGACACTGCACGGAGGTTTTTGTCCACGGTCAGATTTGCCAGGGGAAGGCGGCCCACTCTGGGTCGCGCTTCTCGAGGAAGGCATCGCGACCTTCAACAGCTTCGTCGGTCCCGTAGGCGAGACGGGTCGCTTCCCCGGCGAACAGCTGTTGCCCAACGAGGCCGTCATCGACCGCATTGAACGCGAACTTGAGCATACGAATCGATGTTGGGCTCTGAGCGAGAACCTTGCGAGCCCAAGAGATTCCGGTCGATTCGAGTTCCGAGTGAGGAACAACTGCGTTGACGGAACCGATCTCGTGCGCGCGTTGGGCGTCGTACTCGTCCGCGAGGAAAAATACCTCGCGCGCAAACTTCTGACCGACCTGACGAGCAAAATACGCACTGCCGTAGCCGGCGTCAAACGAACCGACCGTCGCATCGGTCTGCTTGAACCGGGCATGTTCACGGCTCGCTATCGACAGGTCGCAGACAACGTGGAGCGAATGCCCGCCGCCAGCGGCCCAGCCTGGAATGAGAGCGATGACGACCTTGGGCATGAACCGAATCAGTCGCTGCACTTCAAGAATGTGGAGTCGGCCTCCGCGACCATGATCAATCGTGTCGGAAGTTTCGCCGTCGGCGTACTTGTAGCCGTCCGCACCGCGCACCCGCTGGTCGCCGCCAGAGCAGAACGCCCATCCACCGTCCTTCGCACTCGGACCGTTTCCGGTCAACAACACGACACCGAGACGAGGGTTGAGGCGTGCGTCATCGAGTGCGCGATATAACTCGTCGACAGTGTGCGGCCTGAACGCGTTACGCACCTCTGGTCGGTTGAACGCAATTCGCGCGATGCCCTGATCTTTAGACTGGTGATACGTCACGTCCGTCAGACCATCGAATCCGGGCACGACGGTCCACTTGGTCGAATCAAAGAGGTCGCTGACGGAATTTGTCATACGTTCAGGCTATAACTTCACGGATATGTTTGAGTCATGAGGCTTCCCACCGTCGACGAGCTGCTCGCCAACGTGCGGGTCGTGGCGCTTCCGATGCGGACCCGGTTTCGCGGTCTTGACGTGCGCGAGACGATGCTTATCGCGTCACCGATGGGCGGATGGGGCGAGTTCGCCTCATTCACTGAATACGCCGATGCCGAGTCCGCTCCGTGGCTTGCGTGCGCGATTGAACAAGCCTGGAACCTTCTCCCGAACGAATCCGAGCGACCCGTGTTTCGCGACGTCGTGCAAACCAACGCCACACTTCCAGCCGTCGACGCGGCCGATGTCGCGACGGTTTTGGAACGATTCGGCGATTTCCGCACGGTCAAAGTAAAGGTCGCCGAGCCGGGACAGGGTTTGGCAGACGATATCGGGCGGGTTCGTGCCGCTCGAGACTTTGTCGGGGCGGGTGGGCGAGTCCGCATCGACGCCAACGGGGGTTGGAACGTCGATGAGGCGGAACATGCCATTCGTTCCCTAGAACATTTTGACCTCGAATACGTTGAACAACCGTGCACAAGCGTCGACGAGCTCTATGAGATTCGCTCGCGCGTTCACGGTTTGGGGATCGCAATCGCGGCGGACGAAAGCGTTCGCAAGGCCGCCGATCCCGTCGCGGTCGCCCGTGCCGGAGCCGCAGACATCCTCGTGATCAAGGTCGCGCCTCTCGGCGGCGTGCGGCGCGCACTGGACATCATCGACGAGGCCGGGCTGCCCGTCGTCGTCTCGAGTGCCTTGGAATCGTCCATCGGACTGGGTGCATCGGTCGACCTCGCGATGCGAATCGAGCAACTCGACTATGACTGCGGGATCGCGACGAATGTGCTGTTCGAGCGGGACATCATTCCTCCGGTTACTGACTTTGGAACATTCGCGGCGACTCCCGGAATGGTCGACGAGCGGGCTGCCGATGAACTGCGGGTCAGCCCAGAGCGCGAACAATGGTGGCGCGATCGTGCCGCCCGATGCCTCGCGTTGCTTTAGAGACCCGAGTAAACGTGCAATCCCTTGAAGAAAATGTTGACGATTCCATAATTGAAGAGCACCGCGCCGAAACCGATGAGGCTCAAAATCGCCGCGGGACGACCGCGCCAACCACGCGTTGCACGAGCGTGGATATACCCGGCGAACAGCGTCCAGATGATAAATGACCAGACTTCTTTGGTATCCCAACCCCAATAGCGTCCCCACGCGCGCTCGGCCCAGATAGCACCGGCGATGACCGTGAAGGTCCAGAAGACGAAACCGATCACGAGAATTCGATAGGCGAGCGCCTCGAGGGATTCGGAAGACGGGAAGGCCGACAGGAACCGCCACGAGCGAGACTGAAGTTTGCCCTCTTCGCGTGAATGCTGGAACAATTGCGACGCTGAGAGCGCTGCTCCTGTGGCAAAAAATCCTGTGCCGAGTACCGCAACGCACACGTGGATGACGAGCCAATAGTTTTGCAGCGCAGGCGGCAAGGGCGAGACGGCAACGTAGAAGTTGACGGTGACGATACCAAGCGCGAGAATCGCGAATCCGGACACGAATGCGCCGACGAAACGCACGTCGCGCCAAATGTTGATGCCGAGGAACACCCCGACCAATACAAGTGTCGCGGTCAAACCGAACTCGTACATGTTTGCCCACGGAACGCGGTGGGCTGAAATTGCCCGAGTGACGTCCGCGGCAACGTGAATGACAAATCCGAGGACAAGAACCGCCATCGCGCTTCGAAGCCATCGAGTCGGTTTGGACTGACCGTCAGTCGCGACGCGACCAGCAAGATCGACCGTGAACAGGATGAACGACAGGGTGTACACCGCCATCGCGGAATAGGTGGCGATGAGAGAAATTGATTCGATGCTATTCGTCATTCTCTCGTTACCTTATCGGTCAAAGTTTGGAGCGTTTTGTCCACGAGGCGGTCGAGGGCAGCGTCGAGGCGAGAATCGTCGCCGCGCGACATCCCGCCCCATTCGAGTTCGGGATTGCGGGCGGTGCCACGGACGCGAATCCAGACGCGACGGCGGCGGGTCCCGAGCGACGCAAGCAATCCCGCGACGATAAAAAAGGTGCTTACCGCGACGCCCGTCTGGGTTGGATCGTGACGGATTTCGACACCGATGAATCGGCGAAGGGACGTGAATTCAATTGAACCGAGACCGCCGGGCAGGTCGAACACATCGCCGGGACTCAAGACAACATCAATTCCCGTGTGCCTCCCCGCAATCTGAGTGAGCGACTCGACGGGGAGTTGGAACACATTGGCGGCTACTCCCGAATCAAGTCCGAGGTCCCCTGTGTAGACGTTGAAGGTCACCGTCGGGTTAGTGGGCTCGGGGTTGTTTGACGCCAGCGCTCCCGAATCAAGATTGACAGCGGACGGGTAGAAGAATCCCTGCAATCCGAGTTGTTCGGATAGGCCGTCAGGAACTTTGACGACACCGACGCTCGTGAGATTGGAGTCTTGGCTCAGGAAAGCAACGGGCTGGTCGAACACAATCGTTCCTTGCGGATCCCGCACCGTGATGACCGGGGCAAATCCGTTCCCCAACAGATACATCTGCGAATTGCCGGCGACCAGAGGCTCGTTGACCTTCAGGAACACCTCGCGCGTCGCATCCCCCTCGGTGACCGTGACCTTTGCGGTGAAGTCGATTGGCATCCAGACATCCTTCACGGGGTCTTTCGTGTACTCGGGCGTGAACGATTCCAGCGTCACACCATATGGATTGAGTTGCTGTTCGGCGAACCACGAACCGGGGTGAAAAGAATCGTAGGACGCAAGTTGGTTCGTGAACGACTGTCCTTCGATGATGACGCGTTGTCCGCTCCAGCCATACCCACCGGTCGCCGCCAGGGTCGTGAGTATGCCGACAAGGGCAATGTGGAAAACGAGGTTTCCTGTCTCGCGCAAATACCCGAACTCGGCGCGAATCGAGGCGCCATCTCGGACGACGCGATAGTGAGCCTTTCGCAACACGGTCTCTGCGCGATCGAGCGACGAGACGGTTCCGTCGGTCACCCGTTCCCGGCGACGATAGGGAAGTCGTACCCACGAGGCTGGCTCGGCGGCCGGTTCAGCCCGCAGGATTCGCCAGTGATACAGCGTGCGCGGAACAATGCAACCGATCAGGGAAATGAAGAGCAACAGATATATCGACGAGAACCAGACCGATGTGAAGGTGTCGAAAAGTTGAATCGACTCGTAGAACTTAAAGAGTTCGGGGTTGGCGTCCCGAAAGATGCTGACGCCGTTC
>WLFX01000100.1 GCA_009703545.1 Actinomycetota bacterium | reverse complement strand
CGATGGACGAATCATCGAGTAACAGTCGATATACCGCATCAAATGACTTTGTTACGCCAGCGTCCACAAGCTTCTGTGCAATAACGTCACCGTATTCACCCTGTTCTATGGTGATGCGGATTTCGGGAGTGATACCCTCGCCGGCGTAGTCATTGTCCGCGGATAATCCTAAAATCTCACGAACTTTTGGCTCGTAATTCGTCCACGCGAACCAGGCACCTCCGGCGCCAATGGCCAAGATGATAACGAGAACAACGGCAATAATCCCGCAACCGCGTCTCGATGATTTCGTGCGTGCTTCACGACGTGTTTCACTCATGATTCTCCTACCGTTTCACCCAGTGTATTGCCCGCTCGTTCAGCATTGAGGGCGCTATCAAGAACGATCGTGGCCGCAACTTGGTCAATCATTGGTCGACCCGACTTTGTCGAGTGCAGCGCGTCGTGCAGCGCGTGCTGTGCTGTCACCGTGGTCAACCGCTCGTCAACAAGACGCACAGGTAGACCGGTCGCAACGGAAAGCTCGATTGCGAACTGTCGCGCGTCCATGGTTGAAGCCGTGTCCGAGCCATCTAGAGATAATGGGAGACCGCACACAAATTCGATGGCGTCATATTCTGTCGCTAAGAGGGCCAAATCGTCGATTGCCGTCGGCCTCGCCAATGTCGCCACCGGCACCGCCATCAGACCGAGTGTGTCACTACGCGCAACTCCAACGCGGGACGTGCCCACGTCAACGCCAATTCGCGTGCCGGTGCGCATTTTTCAAGCTCCAAGGGCCGCGCGAAGATCGTCGAGTGCCGACGCAATCAGACTCGGATCGGCGCCTCCACCCTGAGCGACGTCGTCACGGCCGCCGCCGCCGCCGCCAAGGACGGCCGCTGCGCGTTTCGCGAGTGTTCCTGCGGAAAGACCGGAATTGCGCCCGTCCGGGGTGGTTGCGACGATGACCGCAGCCTTGCCGTCAATCTCTGCGCCAATCGCAACAACGCCCGAAACCGAACCAAGTCGATCGCGGACATCCGTCACCAACTGGCGCAGAGAGTCGGTGGAATCCAACGACCCAATCTCAGAGACAACCATCGTCAAGGGGCCGACCGTCGACGCTTCAGCAACCAGAGCAGGTACCCGTTCACGAACGCCAGCTGCTTGATGCTGAGCGATGGTGCGCTCGGCCTTCTTCAACTGTTCAACGAGTTCCGCAATTCGCGCCGGTAGTGCTTCTTTCGGCGTCTTCAGGCTTGACGTCAATTCCGCAACCAATGCACGCTCGCCAGCGAATGATTCAAACGCCGCTGTGCCCACGAGGGCTTCCACGCGGCGGTTGGTTGAACCAATACTGGATTCTCCAATCAGATTGATGAGTCCAACTTCACTCGATCGTGAGACGTGGGTGCCAGCGCAAAGTTCGCGCGACCAAGGTCCGCCGATGTCCACCACGCGCACCGTATCCCCATACTTTTCTCCGAAAAGTGCCATCGCACCAAACTCTTTTGCCTCGTCGAGAGACATAATTCGTGTGACGACGTCGAGGTTGTCGGTTATTGCGTTGTTTGCGATGTTTTCAATTTCGGATCGGGTTGCCGCCGACAATCCCTGATTCCAGGCAAAGTCAAATCGCATGTAGCCGGCCTTGTTGTAGGAGCCAGCCTGGTGGGCATCGTCGCCTAGGGTTTGACGCAGTGCGGCGTGAACGAGGTGAGTTGCAGAGTGTGCTCCAGCCGCACGACGACGATACTGGGAATCGACAATTGTCGTCACCACATCATCGACACCTACTCCGCCGTCCGTGATTCGAACAGTGTGCGCCGTCAAACCCTTAATTGGGCGTTGAACGTCAACCACCTCGGCCGAGAAATTTGCGCCGACAATGACGCCGTCATCGGCATCCTGACCACCGCTCTCGGCGTACAAACTCGTTTCGCGGAGGATAAGTTCGACCGTTTCCCCCGCTGACGCGGAAAGTACGGCAGCGCCGTCACGGATAATGCCGATCACGCTCGTTTCCGTCGTTAGGTCTTCGTAACCCGTGAAGACCGTCTCGCCGCTTGTCCTGAATTCTCCGTAGACCGAAACATCCGCCAGCGCTCCCCTTTTTGCCTTCGCATCGGCTTTTGCGCGTGTCTTTTGTTCCAGCATTAGTGAATCGAACATCGCGCGGTCTACCGTGAGCCCGGCCTCTTCGGCCATTTCTAACGTCAAGTCGATTGGAAAACCGTAGGTGTCGTGAAGCACGAATGCCGTGTTGCCATCAAGAGCAACTGATTTTGCCTTTTTCTGCTGAGTCACAGCGAGGTCAAGAATTTGCGTTCCTGATACGAGGGTGCGGAGAAACGCATCCTCCTCGCCAACGGCGGTTCGTGAAATTCGGTCATAGTGAATTTCGACGTCGGGGTAGGACTGCTTCATTGCATCGCGCGAAGCGGCGAACAAGTCAGTGAACGTCGGCGCGTCGACCCCGAGCAGTCGCATGGCCCGGACGGAGCGGCGCAACAAACGACGGAGGATGTATCCACGTCCCTCGTTCCCCGGCATGACCCCATCACTCATCAGCATGAGAGATGAACGAATGTGATCGGCGACAACGCGCATACGGACATCGTCATCGTGATCGCTACCGTAGACACGCCCCGAGATCTGTGACGCGAGATCGAGAACTGGACGGACCTGATCGATCTCGTACATGTTTTCGACACCCTGTTTGAGGAACGCGACACGTTCCATTCCCATACCGGTGTCGATGTTTTTTTGCGGCAGTTCGCCATCGATCGTGAATTCTGTCTTTGACCGCACGTCCGAAATGAGGTACTGCATGAACACGAGGTTCCAAATCTCGATGTAGCGCGTGTCGTCGACGGCCGGCCCACCCTCGGGGCCGTAGGCGGGGCCGCGATCGAAATAGATTTCCGAGCACGGGCCGGCAGGGCCTGTCTGACCGGTCGACCAAAAGTTGTCGGTCTTTCCGAAGCGCTGGATGCGGTCGTCAGGAATTCCCGCGATCTTTTTCCACAGTTCGATTGCTTCATCGTCCTCTTCGTAAACCGTGATCCACAGATCCTTCTCATCGAAACCAAGACCACCGTCGGACTCGGATGTCGTCAGCAACTCCCAGGCGAACCCGATTGCGCCCTCCTTGAAGTAATCACCGAATGAAAAGTTTCCATTCATCTGGAAAAAGGTGCCATGCCGTGTGGTTTTGCCGACCTCTTCAATATCGAGTGTGCGAATACACTTTTGCACGGATGTCGCGCGCGGGAACGGAGCCGGAACAATTCCGGTCAGATACGGAATGAACGGCACCATTCCGGCAACGGTGAACATGAGCGTCGGGTCGTCAGAAACGAGGGATGCAGATGGCACGATTGTGTGCCCCTTGCCCTCGAAATACGACAGCCAGCGACGTTGAATCTCAGCCGTTTTCATCGAATACTCCTCTGTCGACACGAGTTTAGGGGAATGAGAAAAGGGTGGGCTCGAAAGCCCACCCCGCTCGGTTGGGCGTTATCGTGCGGCGTAATACTCGACGACAAGTTGAACTTCGCACGTGACGGGAACCTCGGCGCGCTTCGGGCGACGAACGAGTCGTGCCTGCAGCTTGTCGAGCTTCACGTCGAGGTATTCCGGGACTGCCGGGAGAACGTCGCGGTGGACGCCGATCGCGGAATCCTGAAAAAGAGGAGTTGCTTCACTGCGTTCCTTCACGTGGATCATTTGTCCAGGCTTGACGCGGAACGATGGGCGGTCAACAAGCTGACCGTCGACCAGGATGTGGCGGTGAACAACCATCTGACGCGCCTGTGCAGACGTGCGAGCGAAACCCGATCGAAGCACGAGTGCGTCGAGACGCATTTCGAGAAGTTCTACCAAGTTTTCACCAGTTAGTCCCTGGTTGCGACGAGCCTCATCGAAGGTGTTGCGCATCTGGGCTTCACGAATCCCGTACTGTGCACGAAGACGCTGCTTTTCACGCAAACGCATCGCAAAGTCACCCTCGGACTTGCGCTTGGTTCGACCGTGCTGGCCGGGAGGGAATGCACCTTCACCCATGAGGCGCGCGGCCTTCGGGGTCAGTGCGATTCCAAGAGCACGCGAAAGGCGAACCTTCGCGCGAGTGCGATTCTTGTCAGACATTGTGTCCTTTTCATAGGTAACGAACATTCGGATTCTCCCCGAAAACGGGGAGAGAAACATGAGGGCCACGGCGCCGGCTACAGGCACCGATTCTTGTGGAGGAGACGCAGCCGCACGTCTGTCTTCTCAAGCGGTGTTCAAACTCTAACAGAAAGAGGGGAACCGCGCCATTCAACCACCATTGAGGATTGCGCGAATGCGGGCGAGCCGTTCGGCGAGTTCCTGCTCGCGACCGTGCCCGCTCGGCTCGTAGTAGTTGGGCGCGTTGCCATCGCGATATCGCTGTGCCGCGACTCCCCCATCGATGTCGTGTGGATAGAGGTAACCCTT
>WLFX01000010.1 GCA_009703545.1 Actinomycetota bacterium | reverse complement strand
GTTGCCGTTGTCACCGGAATCTTCGGTACCCAGCCGACACCGCAAGTGTCGGGTCTTGCTCGAATCGGTTCGACGCTCACCGCAAGTTCCGAAGCGTGGCAACCAGCTGCGTCGACGTTGACATATCAGTGGAAACGAGCCGGGGTAAACATCACCGGCGCAACCGGTTCGACGTACATCGTTCAGCCGATCGATGCGGGTTCGACGATCTCAGTCGCCGCTACCGCATCCAGACTTGCCTACCTGCCCGTGACGAAAGTGAGCGCGGCAACCGCAACAATCGACCACCTGGTGTTCTCCGATGCGGTGACCCCGACAATCTCCGGCCTCGAAAAAGTCGAAGGTGTCTTGACCGCTTCGACCGGAGACTGGACGCCAACTCCGACGCAATTCACCTATCAATGGAATCGCAAATTCGCGTCGGACCCCACACCGATCGTGGGTGCCACGAGTGCGACGTATACACTCGTTGGCGCGGATGCGGGCGCGACCATCTCCGTCTCGGTAACGGCAACGAAACTGGGATACACCCCGTTGACGTACACCAGTGAACGCACCGAGGCCATCGAGAACGGGACACTAAGCTTGACGCCAGTTCCCGTGCTAACGGGCGTTCCCCAGGTTGGCGTCGCGTACACCGCGGCCCCCGGCACCTGGGCGGCGACACCTGTTCAACTGTCTTACCAGTGGCTGCTCGACGAGGAAGAAATCGACGGTGCGACGAGCGCGACGTACACACCCGTAGCAGCCGATGTTGATGGGGTCTTGTCTGTTGAGGTGACGGGTTCCAAGGCGGGATATGACTCTGTCACTCAGACGAGCGCGGCAACTGAGCCCGTCCTTTTGGGAGTTTTCGCCGCGCCAACGCCGACAATCGCCGGAACCCCGAAGGTGGGCATTGCCATCACGGCCGATCCTGGAGTATGGAATCCTGTGGCAAGCCCTGCGCGAACATACCAGTGGAAGAAAACGGTGGCCGGATCCACGACGAATATAGCTGGCGCAACCTCGCTGAGCTATACCCCGGTGGCCGCCGATGTCGGGGCTATCCTCACCTTCACTGTTTCGGGCGGACGAGACGGCTACGATTCGCTCACGAAGAACAGCAACGCAACTAGTGCCGTCGCGAAGGGAACCTTCAGTGCGCAACCAACTCCCGTGATTTCAGGTGACACCACACCGTCTCGCGTCGGACAGCGTTTGACGGCTTCCGTTGGACGCTGGACGCCCAATGAGTCTGGGGTCACGTACCAGTGGAAGCGCGCTGGCGTCGCAATTTCCGGCGCGACGGGCACAACGTACGACACAGTCGCAGCAGACCTCAACGCCGCCATCACGGTGACCGCAACGGCAACGCTGTCCGGATACGTTGACGGTCCAGCGACAAGTGCCGCGCGAACCATCAGCGCAGGAGTATTTACGACCTCCGCAACACCGCTCATCACCGGAACAAAGGCCGTGAATGGGGTGCTCACCGCCGTACCTGGAGAATGGTCCCCCGTCGCTACCTTCGCGTATCAGTGGAAGCGCGCAGGAGTCAACATCACGGGCGCGACGGCGTCAACCTATGTTCTACGACCCGAGGACGCCGACAAGAAACTCACTGTCGTCGTCACCGGATCTCGCGCGGGGTACACGAGCATCGTTAAAACAAGTGCGGAAACGATTGACATCGCCAGAATTCCCTTTACCGCTCAACCCGAACCCATCATCACCGGGACCGTGGCAGTCGGCCAAACGCTCACCGTCGTGCCCGGAGCGTGGACCCCGTCAACCAACTCCTCACCGATTGTTTTGACCTATCGCTGGGAGAGGGACGGCGACCCCATCCCGGGAGCTACCTCATCCACGTACGTTGTCCTCGTCTCTGACGAAGGAACGAAACTCCGCGCATATGTCACCGGAACCAAATTGGGTTACATTACCGACGAAGAGCCGAGTGCCGAAACGAGCGCGGTGGTAAAGGGTACGTTTACGGCTGCACCTAAGCCCACCATTACGGGAACCGCAAAGGTTGGTGTTACGTTGACCGCGGTGCCCGGCACATGGGCGCCGTCGCCAGGAGCAGCGCCAATTTCATTGACGTATCAGTGGAAGCGCGACGGCACGAACATATCCGGCGCAACCGCGGCCACATACACTCCGGTGCCCGCGGACCTTGCCAAACCGCTCAGTGTTTCAGTAAGAGGTGCAAAAACCGGGTACAACACGACCACACAGACGAGTGATCCGGTTGAGCGCCTCATCACCTTGGCGGGAAAGTTCACGACGGTTCCGAAACCAACCATCGCGGGAACCGCGAAGGTTGGAGTGGAACTCACCGCGACGCCCGGAACCTGGATACCGGGTGCAGGATCTCTGACCTATCAGTGGCGACGCACATCAGGTGCCACGACAATAAACATCGCGGGAGCGACGTCGTCTCGATACACCCCGATCGCGGATGACCAGGGGAAGACGCTGTCCGTCATGACCACCGCGACAACCGCCGGCTACGTTACGACGTCCAGTGCAGCAAGTAATTCGACGGCCATTGTTGATTTCGGCGCAATCGAAACACCGACGACATTGCCCGCGATTTCGGGAACGGTCAAGGTAGGCCAGATGCTATCCGCCACGACTGGCGCCACCTGGCCGGTTGGAGCAACGTTGGCGTATAAGTGGAACCGCAACGGTGTAGCCATATCGACCGCGCGAGCGAACACCTACCTTTTGGTGACCGCAGATTTGGGCGCACGAATGACGGTCACCGTCACGGCAACTCTCCCCGGATACGCGGCCAAACCTGTGACAAGCCTGCAAACAATCGTTGTCACCGCGCCCTAACAAGGCCGCGTGACCGACGATCGCCCAACGTCGAAACTACGAGTCCGTAATGAGGACGACCTTCGTCATTTCTTTCTTGTCAAAGGCCGCGTACGCCATGGCTGCGTCGTCCAAAGGAATCTGATGAGTGAGCACTTTCGACGGAGAGAACTTCCCCGACTGGATCGCCGCGAACATAAGTTCGCGGTCTTTAGTCGGGTTGCCGACGGAAAAGATTAACGTCAGTTCCTTCTCGAACATCACCCCGTTGTTTAAAGGGAAATCGGGTTCGAAGTGAGCACCGACGACCGAGACAACACCTTGCGGGCGCGCAAGCCCGAACGCCGACTGCATCGCGGGAATTGAACCCGATGCCTCGATAACGACATCCGCGCCAACACCGTGGGACATCTGATTGACAAGTTTCGCCGTTGCCTCTCCTGGTTCAACGGCAGTTGCTCCAAGACTTTCGGCGAGTTTCCGGCGGTCGGAAATCCCATCGACGGCGACGACCCTTCGCGCGACACCAACCGCGGCGATGATTGCCATCAGTCCTACCGGGCCACACCCCAGAACAACGACCAGGTCACCGTTCGACACATTTCCGCGCTGGACCGCGGCGAAGCCGGTTGGGAGGATGTCTGCCACAAAGATCGCGTCCTCGTTGCTGACGTCGTCGGGTACGCCCCACAGGGTTCGACTCGCGTTGGGGATGCGAACAAATTCTGCCTGACCTCCGTCGAGTTTCGGGTAAACACCTGAATACCCGAACAACGCTCGGTCATCACACTGAGTTACGCGGTTGGCGCGACAATGTCCGCATGTCCCATCCGACGTCATGCTGGTATTGACAACCCGCTGACCGATCGAAATCCCAGTGACCCCGTCGCCGAGTTCGGTGACCGTTCCCACAAATTCGTGTCCGAGAATCGTTCCGAATTCGAATCCGGGCGTGTACCCGTGATACGGCAGAAGGTCTGCTCCACAAATCGCCGTGTGCGATACCTTGACGATGGCGTCGGTCGGAAGCTTAATTATCGGGTCGGGCACCTCGTTTACACGAACGTCTTCCGGTCCCATCAGTTGAACAGCTTTCATGCCATCTCCTCAATTTCGATGAGGTAGCCATCGGGGTCGATGATGAAGAACCGACCTCCGCCCCACGGGGGCCGAAAAACCTCCGAGGCGATGGTGACGCCCGCGGCGTGAAGTGCAGCGTGCACCGTGTCACAGTTGGCGACCTCAACCACCAGCATGGTCGGTTGGTTTGTCACGTCGGACGGTGGGTAATGGAAGTGACCTGGGATGTCGTCTGCCTCCGTGCCTTTTTCTGCGAACGAAAGACGCATCTGGTTGAGGTGCAGAATTGCATAGTCCGGCGCTTCGAAGGTCTGCTCGACACTGAAGCCCAAATTCTCGGAGTAAAACGTGGTCGATCGAGAGACGCTCTCGACAGCAAGGATCACTCCCCCACGGCGGAATTCCGGCGAGTTCGTCACGATGTGCCTCCATTGCGTGCCAATTCCGCCATTGCGGCGTCAATTCCGGCTCCAAGATCGATGCCTCGAATACCCTTGTCAATCAGCCCTCGACCAACCGCGGCAAGCCCGACGATGGGGTACATGCCGCTTGCGCTCGGTCCCATGTGGGCGATTCGCAATAGGTTTCCCGCGCCCTGACCGCTCGATAACATGACCCCATATCGTGTACGGATGTGAGTGCGCATCTCGACATCGTTGACTGAATCGGGGAGCGCGATGGTCGTCAGACAGTTCGCCGAAATGTCAATCGATGCGGGCCAGAGTTTCAACCCCATCGCAACGGCGCCGACACGGGTCACCTCCGCCGATCGCGCGTGACGTCGAATGGACTTCTCAAGCCCCTCTTCAAGCACCTGGTCAAGAACCGATTCCACCCCATAGATGTCCGAAACAGACGGCGTAAAGGGGAATCGTCCCTCGTCCCTCCATTTGGTTTTCCAGTCGATGATCGACAAATAGGAATCGCGAGGAGCTCGGGGGTTAGCAAGTATGTGGCTCCATGCACGATCACTGACTGCGACCATCCCGATTCCGGCCGGCCCACCCAGACACTTTTGAGCACCGGTGACGACGACGTCCATGTTCCATGCATCGGTCTTGAATTCGAGCCCGCCGATCGACGAAACGGCATCGACCAGTGTCAATGCCCCGTGCTTTCGGGCGATTTTACCGATTTCTTTGCAATTAGTGATGGTGCCGGACGGGGTCTCGGAGTGAACCATGCTGATCATCTCAACCTCGGGGTGTCCCTTGAGGTAGAGCGCGACGGACTCGGGACTTACCGCTTCGTTGTAAGGAACTTCAATCTCGTGTAACGTCGCGCCAAACTCGGTGAGCCAGTAGCCCATCCCCTTACCGAAAACGCCCTGAGCAAGATTGAGCACGTGCATTCCCTCGGTCACCATGGACCGGGCCACGGATTCGAGTGCGAGAATCGCTTCACCTTGCATGAGGAAGACGTCATTTTTGGTCTGGAAAACCTGGGCGGCCTTTTTCTCGACTCGTCGGAACCGCTCAAGGAATTCAGGGTCATAGTGATACACGATGGGTTCACCCATCGCGGCGAGCGTCCTTGGCGTTGCCATCACGGGGCCGGCTGAGAGAGTGAAATCGAGTTGGTGCATGCGGTTTCTCCAGTTGTTCAATCGGTTAGCGCGCGCCACGCGTATAAGGCACACCGAGTGCCGGGGGCACGTAAGACGAGCGGGCAAAGACGATGAGCGTGATCATCACCGCGACGAAGGGAAGCATTTTGATCACATCGGTAGGAAGGTCGAACGACGTCAACTGGAGCACTGTCCCAACAGACACACTTATTCCGTAGACAAATGATGATGCAATGACCCACAAAATTCGTCCGCGCGACAGCATAGTGACGACGATGGCGATGTACCCGATACCTGATGTCATGAACGGCGTGAAGGTCCCCGCCGACATGAGCGCTAAGTATGCTCCGCCGAAACCTGCGAATGCTCCGCCAAGAAGCGCCACATAGGTTCGGGTGCGGACGACGTTGCCTCCGGCGGCATCGAGGGAATTGGGGTTTTGCCCTGCCGCTCGAACGCGCAATCCGAAATTCGTGTTTCGGAGCACGACCGAGACGACAAACGCGAGCACCAATGCGATCCAGAAGGCCAATGGTTGTTGAAAGATGCTGGAACCCACAACCGGAAGGTCCGAGAGAACCGGAATGGGAAACACGTCGGGCTGACCCAGCCGCGGAGTCGTCTGACCATATGTTGAGAAATACAGAACGCTCGTGATACCGCCACCGATCATCGTAAGGGCAAGCCCGATGACAATCTGATTGAGCCCGAGCCAAATGTTCAACATCACCATCAGTATGGACATCACGAAGCCGGCTGCGATTCCCGCGAGTAAACCAAGGAAGTACGAATTGGTTTCCAGGGTTGTGACGAACCCGAAATACGCCCCGAACAACATCATTCCTTCGATGCCGAGGTTGAGGACCCCCGATTGCTCGCCCAGTGTTTCACCGAGCGAACCGAGGACGAGTGGAATTGCGCTCGCAATGACGCCCGCAATGAACGTCGCGATAAACGTGGTGGTAAGGATGTCGATCACGCGCGTGCTCCTCTGTCAAATAGTCCCGTGACGGCACGACGCAGACCGGGCGGAAGATAACTCTGCCCGAGGTCCTTTTTGACGCCGAAGTATTCGATGACGGACATGAACACCAAAATGAGCGCAATCACGATCATGAGGAAGTGGGTGTCTAAGCCGCTGTCAAGCGACGCTAAGCGACCGCCGGTATCAAGAATGCAATAGAAGGCGACAAACGGAATTGTCGTCAGAATGTTCAGTCGACCGAGGAACACAAACGGTAACACTGCCGCACCATACCCAGGATTAATGTTTGCTCTGAGGTTGCCCTGATAGCCCAGCATGTCCACCGAGGCGGCCAACCCAATGAGAGCGCCACTCAAGATGAACAGAATCAGAATCATTTGCGGTGAATTGATGCCGACGTGCAGTGCCGTCTTTGGGCTCGATCCGAAAACGTCTAGTCGGAGTCCAAATGACGTGCGGGTAAGAAGTAGGTGAATGATGAGCACGACGACGACGGAAATGATTATTCCGATATGAATGCGCGTGCCAGGGATTTGCGGAAACATATCGGCGACCGGCAATACTCGCGTTTGAGGCACGTGGATGTCCGGGTTTTGGAATGGTCCGCGAACAAGCATGTTCGAAATTCCGATTCCGATGAAAGACATCATGAGGGTTGTGATAATTTCGTTGGTTCCATAGCGCGCTTTCAGCGCGGCAGGGAGGAGCGTCCAGGCAGCACCGGCAGCGGTACCCATAATGAGCGACACGGTGAAGGCCGCCCACAGAGGCATAACCTCGATCAACATTGGGCTGAACCCCGCGACGACGACAGAGCCGAGCAAGTACTGCGCGTCATAACCGAGATTCCACAGCTTTCCGCGAAAGACGACGATGAGACCCGCCGAATAGAGCAACAGCGGCGCCATCAGCCGAATTGTTTGTTGCCAGCCATTCCCCATCACCCCGTAGCGAAACACTTCACTGTAAAAGAACCAGGGGTCTTTCCCAATGACGATGAGAACCACCACCGAGGTGAGAAGTGCGAGCACCACGGGGAGAATCGTGCGCACAAGCGTCTCCATGACCTTAGACAATTTCGATTGCCCATCCGATGGAAGAGGAATCATTCCCGTCGCGTCGCTAATGGGGTTAGACATGATTTCCTTCCGAGTGCGCCGAGCCGACCATGAATTCTCCGACCTGTCGAGCCGTATCTGGTGAATTATTTTCGACCTCGCCAACGAGGCGCCCGCGAGAAATGATGGCGACGCGGTCGGAAAGCTCGACGAGTTCGTCCAAATCTGTTGAAATCAGCAACACCGCCCCTCCCTGTTCAGCGAAATCCTTGACAATCTTTCGGACGCGATTAACCGTCTTGAGGTCGAGTCCGTAAGTCGGTTTGTTGAAGACGACCACCGTGGGTTGATGGGACAATTCGCGCGCGAGGAGCAGTTTTTGAATGTTTCCACCCGATAGTGCGCCCGCGCGAGCATGAATGCTAGGCGTGCGAATCTCGAAGGCTTCGACGAGTCTCGTTGCCTCGGCATCGACGTCGGGCTTGCTGATTTGTCCGCGTTTCCAGTAGGGAAGTTTTCCGATTTGTTTGAGCAAGAGGTTTAGTGCAACGCTCAAATCGGCGACTATTCCCTCGTGGAGTCGGTCATCCGTGACGTAACGCAGCCCGAGCTCTTGACGAGCACGCACGCCGAGTTTGGTCACGTCGTCGCCGTCCAGAAAGACGCTGCCACTTGTCGCTCTAACTTGACCTGCCACGACCTCGGCGAGGGCGCTCTGCCCGTGTCCGTCAATTCCCGCCACCCCGACTACTTCACCGGCGCGTAATTTGAGAGAGACGTTTGACACGCCAAATTCGGTCGGTGTCGACGGAGTGGTAACGTCCTCGAGGTGAAGGACGAGTTTCTCGTCCGATCGGCTCGACTTTGTTCGCACCTTTGTGGCGACTTTTGCTCCGGACAACAATTCGACGTCATTTCGATCCCCGATAGCAGAGATGTCGTCACCGAACATGGCCGCCAAAACGGCATTGGTAAACTTTTCTTCGCTCAGACCTTCGAGAGTTTCGGCATCAATGCTTGCAACGAGTCGTCCCCGCCTGAGCACGCTCACCTCATCGCCCATGGAATAGGCCTCACGTAGTTTATGGGTGATGAAAATCACGGCAATGCCGTCTTTCGTCAGTCGCTCGACACTTGCGTCAAGGTCCGCGATCGCCTGCGGTGCAAGCATGGATGTCGGCTCGTCCAGGATCAGCACCCTCGATCCTTTCCACATCGCTTTGGCAATTTCAACCTGTTGTTGTTGGCCAAGTGCAAGGTCGGCTGCTTCCGCATCTGGGTCGATCTCGACTCCGAGCATCGCAGAAATCTCCGTTAATCGGCTGCGAGCACTTTCCCGATTCAGGAAGGCGCCTCCCGTGACGCCAAGCATGAGGTTTTCAAGCACGGTCATCGTCGAGATGAGGGTCGAATGTTGGTAGACAACCCCGATTCCATAGTCCATTGCAGAGCGGGGCGACGAGATGTTGACCTTCTGGCCATCGATCTCGATCCAACCTGTGTCGGGCTGTTGCATACCCGCCAGGATGCTGATGAGTGTCGACTTACCTGCCCCGTTTTCACCGAGGAGACAGTGCACCCGACCCGGGCGAATATCGAGCGTGATGTCGTCGTTGGCGATGACGCCGGGGAAGACCTTTCCGACGTGTCGCATTGAGACGACAGGTGTGTTCGAATGTGTTGCGGCTGCGCTGCGCGCGTTCACATCAATCTCCTCAGTAGTTGCTCATGAAATTGTTTACCACGATATGCCCGTGGGGCATGTTGTCGAAACGGCAACACGCCCCACGAGTGTGTAAATGAACTACTGTTCGCTACTTGCCATCGATGATGGCCTGGACCGCGTCCTTGGTGGTCGAGGTCATCACGGTGATGGAACCATCTGCGATTCCGGCCGTAGCTGCATCCACAGCGGCTTGTACATCAGCGCTGAGGTTGGCGGTCTTCGCAAGCGAAAGACCTCCGTTGGCTACGTTCAAGGTGTAGTTCGCGTCACCGAAGATACCGGCGTCGATGTCCTTGATTGCCTGAACATAAGTGGGCGCGAAGTTCCATAGAACCGAGGTGAGTTCAACGCCAGTCGTGTCGATTTCGGCAACGTCGCCGATGGTCGCAATGTACTGAACAGTCGAACTTGCAGTTTCGATCGCCTGGAGGTAACCGACGGTTGCACCGTCACCCATACCGATGATGATGTCGGCACCGGCTGCGATTACCTGTTCGGTGATGCGCTTGCCACCGGCAGAGTCACCGTACTCGGCAGGACCGATGTAGGCGATGACGATCTTGAGGTCCGGGTTGACGCTGTAAGCACCCTGGGCGAATCCGCCGGCCATGTTGAACCAGTTGACGTCTTCAGCCGAAGCGACAATGCCGAGTGTTCCAGTTTTCGTCGCGTTTGCGGCTGCGATACCGGCAAGGTATCCGCCTTCTTGCGAGTCAAAGAAGACACCAGCTACCTGGCAGTGGACCTTCTGGTCAAGGTCAACGACGAGGACGGGTGAACCCGACGTCTCAGCGACGCGAGCGCCACCAGTTGCGAACCCACTTGCGTGAGCGATAACAAACTGGTTTCCCTTGTCGATGGTCTGTTGGACGATCGCCTCGGCGTTGTCGTAGCCGACGCCCTTGTTGATGTCAGCAGTAATACCCAGTTGCGTGGCAGCTTCGCCCGCTCCGAGAATCGCCTGCTGGTTCCAACCGTGGTCTGCTTCTGTTTCCGGGGTGACGACCGCGAACTGTGAGATGGGCTCTGTGGTGCAACCCGTCGCAGTTGGGACTTCCTCAGTCTCAGTCGGCGTTGCCGCACAACCGGCAAGAGCAATCACTGCGGCTGCGATGCCCAGTGCAATGCTCGAACGGATGGTGGCGTGGGGCTTGTCTGAAATAAGTTTCATTCTTCCTTTTTCCCTTCCATGTGAAGTGATGACTAACCAGAACTGCGTAGAAATTATTACACTTTGCAATTCCACTTTGAATATATAAGAACATGGGTGTTCAAGTCAAGGATTTTCGAAAATCAATTTCGGCGAGTGCGGCGAACATCGCCTTATGGTTCAATGGCGCAAACAACGTCGCCGCGTCCGCTGAGCGAACGCGGTTTAGCGAGATGCAAGCTCAACCGTTGGGGTGGCTGAGGGATTCGTTGAGAATGCCATTGGCGATCTCTGTCGACGCATCCTTGACAATGGTCCGGAATCGCACGCGGGTTTCTTCGGGGATACGGAATGCGGGAGCGACAATCGAAACAGCCCCAACAACGCGCGAACTCACAATGACCGGAGCGGCGACGGCCCACACGCCCGAATCGACCTCCGACTCACTTTCCGCAAAGTTTGTCTGCCCGATGACACCGAGCTGGGACTCCAAACGAAAAAGTTCCTCTGGAAGCAACTGAGGTTCGAGCGCGGCGAAATACTGCTGCTGTTTCCGGGCGGGAAGATTAGCCAACAAGGTCTTCGCAGCGGCCCCGCGATGAAGTGGCATGATGTGCCCGGGTCGGAACGAAATCGCAAGACTCTTGTCGGGCTGGGCGACCGCTACACAGACCGCCGCATCCCGAATGCGTTTAACAACGAGCGCCGTTTCATGTGTTTCATGCATTATGCGTTCCAGTACTGGCCTCGAAACGCTCGCGAGGTCGAGCGATACTTCCGACGCAGCAGCGAGGCGCAGAACCTGGGGTGACAACGAATAACTCCCCCGATTGCGCTCCTCGACAAGATACATCTCGCGCAGAAGTGAAAGATACCGGTATGCGCTAGGTATTGAAATCCCGTGGATTTTGGCAATTTCTTCGATCGTCGTCTCGGGCTTCGTCTCGCTAAATTGCAGCAAAATCTGCAACACACGGCGTGCGCTGTCGACGCCACGTGTTGCTTTAGCCGGATTCGCCACGATCGTTTCACCCCTCGAGAAAATAGTTGGAAACCAAACCTATACCCGCGTCAGTCGGGCACGACGCGTGATTCAAACTTATCCTTGTTTTCTACGGCGTGCTGAATGTCGCGACAAAACGATTTTGCTCGAGGATGTTGCTGGCGTACTTTTCGAGGAACGACTCCCGCGAATGAGGCCCGTCGACGTGCGCATCAAGCGCATAGACCCAGAAATAATAGTGATGTACACCGTGCCCCTGAGGTGGCTGCGGACCCGTGTAGACGGGCTCGCCAATACCGTTCAAGCCCTGAGTGAAATCACGGAAATTCGCCGCCGAGATTTCGGTCGTGTCCGTTGGGATGTTGAAAAGCGTCCAGTGCGTGAACCCGTTCGGCAATGGTGCATCGGGATCGTTGAGAACGAACGCGAGCTCAATTGCATCCGAACCCACCCCCGAGATGGAGATGGTCGGAATTGCGTTTCCCGCATCTGCGCTAAATCGATCAGGTATACGGCCAAGGGACGGAATATCAGGAGATGAAACGGTGAGGTCGGCGATGTACTTGGGCATGGTGTTTTCCAATCAGCTAGGTGTTAAGTGGTTCGGTTGACAAAATCATGGACCAATCGAGCAATCTCAACTGGCTTTTCTTCCGGAACATAGTGGTCCGCGCCCTCCACGAGAGCGAATTCCAGGTCAGGGCGCAAATTCTTAGTACTCTCGAACGCTGCCGCGGTTACGAGCACACTGTTTACCCCGCGAACCAATAAGCCCGGAACCTCAACCTCGGAAAGTGCAGGGGCAAGGTTTTCCCTTAACCCTTGAACGGTTTGGGCCATTGCCAACGGATCCGCGAGCGGCCGAAAAAGTCCGTCTTTCTCCACAAAACCGTTGCGGGCTCGTCGCACGATCGCGTCGCGTGGAATGGCGGGGTAGCGTTCGGCAAGGTAACCCTCGACGTCATCGAGAGATTCAAAGCTTCGTGACCCACCCGTGACGCGTTGTTCGAGGGAATCAAAGACGTCGTCTTCGATGAACGGAGTGAAGTCGATGCCGACGAACCCAGATACGAGCTGGGGGAACGTCGACGCGGCGACTATCGCGTTGCGCGATCCGAGAGAGTGGCCAACGATGACCGCCCGACCCCCCGGCGCGCGAGTTTCAATTAACCGAGCAACATCGGAACTGTAGTCGGATGCGGAATACCCGGTCGCGGGCTTATCGCTTCGCCCATGTCCTCGCTGATCCACGGCCATGATGTGAAACGTTTTTTCCAGAATTGCGACGATTGGCTCCCACACCGCGAGGTTTGCGGTTACGCCGTGCAACAACACCAACGACGTGGACCCCCCGCCCGAAAAGTCGACGCTAAGAGAAATGTTTCCGACGGGAACAATCTCTCGATGTCGAGCGGACGAAGGGGCCACGTCGTGCCCTAGATGATGCTGCCGCTGAGTG
>WLFX01000001.1 GCA_009703545.1 Actinomycetota bacterium | reverse complement strand
GACCTCCAGTCGCGCGCGATGTCGTTCGGGAACGCGTTTCCCGCCAGTGAGGGCATTCATCCCAACGTCGGTTACAACGACCCCCGTGTTCACCAAGGTCAACTGCCGGGCGCAAACGGAATATCAACGGCGAGGGGATTGGCCGCGATGTGGTCATCCACCGTCACACCAACGAACGGAGTGCAGATGCTGTCCGACGCGACCGTGGCTGTGATGAGTGAGCGTCGAGTCACCGGGCCGTCAGTGTGGGGCGAGCCTGGGCCATGGCCCGAGCGTGGATTTGGCGTAATGCTCGAGTGCGAGGCGCGATCACCACTGCTAAGTCCCGCATCGTTCGGCCACGATGGGTTCGGCGGTCAAGCCGGTTTCGCCGACCCAACCCACAAAGCCAGTTTTGGGTTCGTGACGAACTATCTGATTGTCGGCAGGCAGGAACACGCCCGGTGGAAGGCTCTCGTCGGCGAGGTCCGCGAAGTCCTCGAAAAGGGTTGAAATCGAAACGTACTAATCGTACAATTTATACATGAACTCTGTTACGTCCTCGCACGCCCGTCAGAATTGGGCCGAGACCGTCGAAGCCGCCCGGAACGAACCTCTCATCATCACCGATCACGGTCGTCCGACCGTCGCGGTCATGGATGCCGCACTCGCCAAACTTGCGCTTCAGGTGCTCGAAGACTCGCGGGACATCGAGATGGCACTCGCCAGCCTGGCAAAGGTCGATAACGGTGAGCCGACATATACGCTGGCTGAGGTCGCAGCCGAACTTGGCATTACCCGTGACTGAGCCGTATCACGTTACGTGGTCTCGTGATGCGGTTAAGAACCTGAAAGGTTTTGATCACGCGATACGTGAGCGAATTTTTCGGGCTACAGAACTACTCTCCAATCACCCTCGTCCCCCCGCGAGCAAGAAACTAACGGGGTTTACAGACCTGTTCAGAGTGAGAGTGGGCGACTATCGAATTGTCTATCGCGTCCGAGATGCGGAGCTACTCATCGTCGTCGTTTCTGCGCGTCACCGCCGAGTTGCCTATAGAAATCTACCGAATTGATTCGGGTATCCTAGGCTCATGACACTTAACGCTGGCGACAAAGCCCCCGCATTCACTCTTCCCGACGCGTCGGGAACTCACCACTCGCTCGCGGACTTCGCGGGACAGAACGTCATCGTCTACTTCTACCCAAAGGCGATGACCCCCGGCTGTACAACTCAGGCGTGTGACTTCCGCGACAACATGGCCGCCTTCACGAGCAAGGGATATGTCGTCATCGGCGTTTCACCCGACTCGGGCAAGGACCTCCAGGAATTCACCGACCAAGAGAGCCTGCCGTTCATGTTGCTCGGTGATGAAAGCAAAGAAACCCTCAAGGCGTATGGTGCATTCGGAACCAAGAACATGTACGGCAAAGAAGTCCAAGGCGTCATCCGATCGACATTCGTCATCGACGGCGATGGGGTTCTCACCCACGCGCTCTACAACGTCAAGGCGACCGGCCACGTTGATATGCTGCGCGAAAAACTTGGGGTTTAAGCAATCGAGGTATTGAACAGCGAACCAATCGCGAACGTCACCGCGAGCGCTGCCGATCCACCAATCACGACCCGGATCACCGATTTCATCATCGAACTTCCACCGAGGTAAGCGCCGGCAGCCCCTGTCCCCGCAAGGGCGATGATGGACGCCAAGATTGTCGCCGGGATTCTGAATTGCTCTGCGGCGAACAAGACCGTGAGGAACGGAAGCAATGCGCCCACGAGGAACGAACCAGTGGATGAAAAAGCAGCGTGCCACGGGTTGACGATGTGGGCTTCAAGAATGTTGAGCTCAGCCTCAAGGTGGGCACGAATCGGGTCGTGGGCTGTCAGTTCCTTGGCAACCTGCTTGGCGGTGACCGGACTCAAACCCTTGTGTTCATAAATTGTCTGCAGTTCGGCAAGTTCAACTTCGGGTTGCTCGATCAATTCACGCTTTTCTTTGTCGATCAATGCACGTTCGCTGTCGCGCTGGCTGCTCACGGAAACATATTCACCGAGTCCCATTGAGATGGCTCCCGCGGCGAGTCCGGCCACTCCCGCAATCAAGATCGCGCCCATGTCTGAGGTTGCAGCGGCGACACCCACAACCAGGGCTGAAATCGAGACGATTCCGTCATTCGCGCCAAGCACACCAGCGCGAAGCCAGTTCAATCGGGCAAGGTGAGAGACGCGGTGAGGTTCATAGGTTTCGATCGACATTCAGCCATTCAACCGCGAATTGCCTCTCGTATCTAGAAAGGCAACCCTTACCTAGACTACGACCCTGAACCGGTCGGACTTTTCGGTGATCGCACCGCGAACATACCCACCGGGCTGCATCACCGTGTGATGAAGGAACGCGATTATCTCACTCGTGAATACTTCGCCCGGCATAATGTTCGGAATTCCGGGCGGATAGGCCGCGAGGGTATCCGCCGATACACGACCGACAGCCGCGACAGCATCGACAACTTCGGACAGCGCGAAAAAGGCGTCGCGGGGCGTCA
This sequence comes from Actinomycetota bacterium, assembly GCA_009703545.1. Classification (GTDB taxonomy): domain Bacteria; phylum Actinomycetota; class Actinomycetes; order Actinomycetales; family Microbacteriaceae; genus MWH-TA3. Next base: position 21,210 of record WLFX01000001.1, on the reverse strand, counting down.
TTCGCGCTTCGCCCACCGCAGGAAGGTCGAGTCGATCTCGCGATGCTGCTGACGGTGTCTCTCGCGCGAGTGAATCAAGCGCGCTCATCATGCGATCGACATCAACGGGATGACCTGGCCCGATGATTGCGACGACGCAATTGTCCGTAGCGATTTCGGTCACGATGTGATGTTCGGTCATTAACCGCGTTCGAACCTCGTGTCCGGAACAGCCGAGTCCGCTGACATCGATTGACACGTGCAGCGGATCGTGAGAGACGATGTCAGAAAACTGGCCGAAATCATCACTCAATACGGACAGCCGCGGGTGGACGCGGACACGTTCGCGCAGCGCATCCCCCGAACGAATTGCCGTGTCGATGAGTCCCGCGCCGGTTGCGAGCGTTGATCGTGCAATGTCCAACGACGCGAGCAGCAACGAGCTGTTGCTCGTGGATTGAGTGAGGACAAAGGTACGATCGATGATCTCGATAAGTTGTTCGGCGAACGGGCCTTTCGCGACGTGCACCATCGCAGATTGTGTGAGACTTCCGCCGAGTTTATGCGTCGATGACACGAGGACATCGGCGCCCAGTCGCAGCGGGCTCTCGGGGACATCGGGGTGGAAACCGAAGTGTGTCCCCCACGCTCCGTCCACAACCAGCGGGATTCCGTGACGGTGGGCTATTTTCGCCAGCGATTCAACGTCGGCTACAGCGCCGAAATAGGAGGGGCTGATGATCAATGCGCCTCGTGCATTGGGATTCGCCGTCAGCGCTGCCTCAAACGATTCAGGGCTCACCCCGTGGTTGATTCCATGATGAAAATCAACCGTGGGAGCAATCCACTCAGGCGATAATCCCGCGAGAATAATGCCATCGATAAAACTGGAATGCGCGCTTCGTTGCGCAATTATGGGCTGTTCTGGCCCGCCCAACTGAGCGAGGGCAAGGGCGACTATTCGGTTCGCCTGCGACGCGCCATTGGTCAGAAACCAAGTTTTCTCGGCATCCCAGGCAGCAGCGGCCAGATCACGAGCCTGCGCCAACGGATTGCCCTCGCCGCTGTCGATGCCCGGAAGAAACGGGGTCACGTCACGTTCAAGAATTCGGTGACCGAAATAGTCGGATAGGCGTTGTGCGCCGTCTACTCGTGCGTTGTGGCCGGGGACATTGAGTCGAAGCGTGTCGCGTTCTGCGTATCGCGTTAGTGCGTCGGCATACGGGGTCTGAGACTGGTCGACGGTGGCCATGAGTCCATTCTGAGCGATTGGCTCACCAAATAGCTCAACTTTGCGCGACGGGCACACGACTCATGCGTCGGGGTCAAGATGACGCGAAACTTCGCGACTGAAAAGCAACAAAACGGTAACCGCAGCGGCAGGCACAATCAATAAAGCTGCAAAATCCCAGCGTGGTTCGACTCCTTGTGCCGAAGCAATCCCAATTCCGATCACCGTCATTTGCCACACAATGATCGCGCTTCGCGTCAACGAACGGCCCCGCGCGAACATGACGGTTGCGGCCGTCATCGCAGCCGCGGACAGCACAATCAAGGAATCGAGAAAGATTGCGCCGCCGAGAGAATTCGATGGCTGCGTCGCCGTGTCATACACAAACAGCGCCACCACGCCCCATAATCCAAGAGTTTGAAGCGCCGTGATCGCGACAATCGTGTACACCGCACGAGATCTCTGTTGATTGGCCACCAAACAATTCTCTCAAATACCCTTGACCTTATTGGCCAATCGTGAGAACCTGTACATGGTTGATGTTCGCACCCGATGACGCGTGCGGTTTCCAACACTTCCGTCCCACCCACGATGCCACGTACTTTAGGCGTCCGTCGGCCCAATTGTGTGCCGGCACTAATTAAGGAGATCACCATGGATTGGCGCGATAAGTCCGCCTGCCTTACGGTCGACCCGGAACTGTTTTTCCCCGTCGGCAACACTGGCCCGGCCCTTGACCAAATTGACAAGGCGAAGCAAGTTTGTGCACAGTGCCCCGTCGTCGAAAACTGCCTTCAGTACGCAATCGAGTCCAATCAGGATTCCGGTGTCTGGGGTGGCCTCAGCGAAGACGAGCGTCGTGCTCTCAAGCGCCGCGCAGCTCGAGCCCGCCGCGCGTCATAACGCCTCAACGCGAAACGCCTCTACGGAGGCGTTTCGTCATTTAACGCCCTTCGCCGCCGCGATGTAACGAAGAGGAATATCGATCGTCACAACCGTTCCACCCGATTCGCCCCGCGACCATTCAATCGTTGCCGACAGTTCATTCTCGACCAGCGTGCGGATAATCTGCGTTCCCAGCCCCTGACCGATTGTCGACGCATCGACGCCAGGACCGTTGTCGCTCACCGACACTTGCAGATGATCGGCGGCGCGATCCGCTTGAACGGTCACCGTGCCCTCGGTGACGTCTTTGAGGCCGTGCTCCACCGCGTTCGTGATCAGTTCGGTCAAGACGATGGCCAACGGCGTCGCAAATTCGCTCGGCAAATCACCAAAGGTTCCCTTGATGGTGGGACGAACCGACGGCCCTCCCGTGTTCGCAACCTCGGCGGCAAGGGGTGTGACGCGGGCCGCGACCTCGTCGAAATCGACTGTTTGTGCAAGTCCCGTCGCGAGCGCATCGTGAACTACCGCAATCGCCTCAACCCGGCGCATGGCCTGCGCAATCGCCTCCTTGACTTCGTTCGAGTTGGTGCGGCGACTCTGAATGCGCAACAGCGAGGCAACCGTTTGCAAATTATTCTTCACCCGGTGATGGATTTCGCGGATGGTCGCGTTCTTGCTCGACAGTTCACGTTCCTGACGACGCAGTTCGGTGACGTCGCGCAGCAACAGGATTGCGCCAATTCTCTCGCCACTCTGGGTCAGCGGGATTCCGCGAACCGCAATTGTGGTGGGCCCGGCGAGGAAGTCGGTTTGCCCGGGCACGCGGCCACTGACCACCATCGGCAGCATTTCGTTGGCGGCCAGTGCTTCGGTGTTTCCGACGCGGCGCGCAACTTCGGCGAGGCCCATCCCCTCCATCGGAGCGGGATACCCCATTCGGTTGAACGATGACAGAGCGTTGGGGCTCGCATAGGTGACCGTGCCGTCTCGGTCAAGCTTGATCAATCCGTCCGATGCTCGTGGCGCACCGAGTTTCGGACTGTCCCGCTGCGAGGGGTCAGGGAAGTCTCCGTCGGCAATCATCGAGTAGATCTGCTCGGCGGATTCGACGAACTTTTGAGCCTGTCGGTTCTCGAGGTTGTCGTTGACAAGCGCGTGGCGAGTCAGCACGGCAATCGGGTCGGACCCACTTCGGCGACGAATCGGAATTGCACGAACTAACGTGGCCGTCTCTTCGAACCAAATCGGTTCGGTCGGCTCGACCATCGTTCCTCGTCGTTGGCATTCAGACACCAGGGTTTCCCACGACGCGTCGATTTCTTTGCCAACGATGTCGCGATAGAACACCGTGCTGGCGGTGCTCGCCCGAAAGAGCGCCACGGCGACCCACGATTTGTCGCGGGTCTTGACCCACAACGCGATGTCGGCGAGTGAAAGGTCGGCAACCAGTTGGCCCTCGCGAACGAGGTCCTGCAACCACTCGACGTCATCGGGGGGCAACGACGCCTGTTCCGCGACAATTTCGGCGAGGGTCAGCATGCTTTACAGGCTACCGTCGCCATCGAGCCTTGCGAGGAGTTGGCAGTGTGACACCCGCATGTTCCGCGACCTCACGCCACAGCATCGGGTGGACCCGAGCCCGATCAAACGCTTCGTCGACCCCCGTCCGTCCGTCGGCAGGAATAATGCATCGCACGATGTGGTCACTGAAGCGGTGAATGGCGTCCGCAGCATCAGCACCGGACCCCGACGCCACGCGGTTGAGAACGAGAATTGGGGGTTCGCACAGGTTGCGGATCTCGTCAAGCCCACGAATTATCCTCGAAACACCAACCGCATCGGAAGTTGCGACAGCAATGACCGAATCTGCGCGTCGCAGGATTTCTCGTGCAGCGCCGTCTCGTTGTGGGGCATCGTCGATCCATTCGTTCTCTTCAACCCCGAACCCCACATCGACGACGACCACGTCGTAGATTCCCTTGACGAGTTCCAACACCGATCGAACCTTTGCCGGCCCTACTTCAGCCCATCTCGAGGCGCGTGGTACGCCTGTCAACACTGAGAAGCGGACGCCGTCTCGTTCGACGGTGTTGGCGATACGCTCGATTTCGGAGATGGTCAACTCATTTCGACCCGCCAATCGACACGCGGCGGCAAACCCAGGTGTTTCATCCATGACTCCTAACGCAATAGCGATTGATGACCCACGGGTGTCGACATCACAGAGAAGCGTCGATAATCCCGCTTGGGCACAAACGCTGGACACAGAAATGGCAGTTGTGGTGACGCCGGGAGCGCCAACCGGACCCCAGACCGCGACCACGATGGAGTCTCGGCCTGTAATAGCTGTGGCGGAGGAGACAGGTCCTGTCGCCGTTAAGCCCAAATTGGATTCGGCAACCGGTTGAAAGACGGATCGTGTGTCCTCAAAACTCCTTACCGTTGTGATTCCGCTCAAACTGTTCGCCCACTCGAAAACACCATTCGCTTCCGCGACCGCGCAGATGCGACCGATTGAGTGGGGTGCCAATCGTAATATCTCGTCAGTAAGATACGCCACGCTCGCCTCGGTGATAAGAAGGTCAATAGGCGATTGAGACACGTTGCGGATTACGTCTCGGACCGAATCGACTCCCCACACGACGTCGGCCCAATCAGAGAGAAATCTGAGGTCTGTCAACCTCGTTGGCGGACCGAGTACTCCGACGATTGTCACGTATTTTCGCCCGACGTGACGACAATGACGTGCGATGATCCGAGAACGGCAAGCACCCTGTCGACTTCGAGCGCGTCGACGAGAACGGTCAAGACTGCGTCCCCGCCGAAACCGGAGTCGGCAATGGCGACAACACTCGCGTTGAGCGCGACTGTGACGGGCGGATTAGCGCCGTCTTCGTCAACCGCCCAGAGATCCACTGTCGCTCCGCTTTTGACAGTCGACGGAGGCATCACACCAATTGGCACCGAGATTTGCACTCGTGACGACGGTGATGGTTCGAGTAATCGAGCCGTGATGATTTCGCCAGCACCAATATCGGACCCAACAACCCGACCAATCACATCCGTAAGTGAAACACCAGGGTTTTCGGCAAGGGACGAAACTCGAACCTCGTCGATTGCGTCTGCGGTGATGACGGTCCCCGCTGACAAAAAACTGATTGCCATGATGACCCGCTCGCCAGGGGTGGATAGTCGTACCACGCCGACGACACCGACGACACTGGCGACGACAAGTACGATACCGACAATTGTCCGAGAAGTCGCTAATCGGCGTCGGAGGAACGAGAGAATTGAGGACATAACACTTCCTTTCCGCATCCCATCGTGGAACGAAACTGTGCGTCGGGAAATAGTTATCCACACTGGCTGTTTATCCCCGCCGGGATTTATAAACTCGTGGCACTCTCTCTATATGGCTGAAGAGTGGATGCTGACCGTCGCGGATGTAGCAGAGGTTTTGGGAACGTCCCGCGAGAAGGTTGCCGCGATTATCGCCCGCGAAGAAATCCCCGTCGTGCCGGGACGCACGGTTCGGGTCACACACGCTGCCGTCATCGAGTTTGTTACCGCGATGCAACGGGACGCGTTGATGTTGGGGCGTGATCCCGATTTTGTGCCATCGATTGTGGGGTCACGACCTTTCGCCATCGTCGACGAGGATGGCCCCCAAGGCTGATCGCGGTATCACCCACTCGCGGCATAGTGAACGCACCGAAATAGCATCGCGCCAAACTCCAGTGATTCGCCCTCGAAATCCAAGTCGCTCACCCATGACGGTAATCGAGGACGCGTGGCGTTCGATATCCCGTAACACTGCTCCGAGCGGGACCATCTCGAAATGGTCTGGGGTCACCGCGGCACACGCGCAGTTTGATGGGGAAAACACCGCTCGTATTGCGTCGAACGGAACAATCGCTCGTTCAACCGAACCACACACGACTCCATCGATCCACATCATTCCGATGCGTCGCACATGAATGACACGGTCTAGCGATGCCACCTGAACCGTTACCCCATCGTTTAACGGAAGTGAAACCATCGCGTCAGAAAAATACAATTCTGATTTGCGATCGCGTTCTCGTTTCCGCGCAACGTCCCAGTCAATGTTCATCTGTTCGGTGTCCCAGAGTGAGCCCAGGCCTAGGAGGTTTTCATTTCTGGACATATGTCGAATGATAGGTAGTGCAATTCACCCTCATCGACTTATCCACAGATCTTCACGACCTGGCTCACGCTTCCGCGAACTGCGACAAGGTTGTGGCGTTATGAGGCAAAGCCTCTGTCACGAATCCACGCTCCGGAATCGAGTACAGCAATGGTTTCAACCATCTCCTCATCAGAATCACCTAAGCACAACAGATCACGCACAACAGAATTTTTTGATGCACAACCGACACCGCGCGGTGAATTACCCGACCCGCGCGAGACAATCGAAAGGCTCGCGCTCATCGGTTGTGAAATCATCGCGGGAATCCGTCCGGTCGAACAAATCGGTCGGTGGGTCACGGAGGATGTTTATCGTGTCGTGGCCGAACGGTCCATCGCGGCCCGCCGAAATCGTGCCGCGCGCGCTGAAACCATCAAATCGGCACCGCTGATTATTGTCGGCCTCACCGTGGTCACCGAACCCCGCGACGGCGTCGTCGAAGGCGTCAGCCTGGTTCGCTTCGGCCAACGAACCCGCGCCGTGTGCGTTCGCCTCGAGGGACTCGACCACCGCTGGCGCGCGAGCGCACTCGCGCTGCTCTAGTTAATCGAGCGACTGACCGAACGCACCCTTCGCGCCTCCACCCTGTGCGGGTGGTTGCTGGTTGCCGCGGCGGGGGCGCATACGTTCTTGGGGGGCGTTCGGTTGACGACCGGACTGATCGAGGATGACAGTTTCGCCGTCCTCATTTGGAGCCGAATACGACAGGCCTTCCTTCGGCATGGGTGCTGGTGCGATGCCGGGTGCCTGAACCTGGGTGACGCCGCCGGCCGGAACGACCTGGACGTCAAGGTTGAAGATGAAGCCGACCGACTCTTCCCGAATCATGCCCATCATCGCCTGGAACATCGTGAAACCCTCGCGCTGGTATTCAATCAGTGGGTCTCGCTGTGCCATCGCTCGAAGACCGATTCCATCTTTGAGGTAATCCATCTCATAGAGGTGATCTCGCCAGCGGCGATCGATGACCGACAACACAACGCGACGCTCGAGTTCACGGATGGCGTTTTCACCCAGTGACCCTTCGCGAATTCCGTATTGAATCATCGCATCGGCGATAAGTTCACGCGTTACGTCAGCCGGTGTGATTTTCGCGCCGTACTCGGCAAGGACCTCGTGCACCGAAATCGTGACGGGGAAGATCTGCCGCACATCAATCCAGAGGTGTTCCAGATCCCAGTCATCCGAGTTGCGGGCGCTACCCGTGTTCTGGTTGACAATCTCGGTGACACTGCGCTCGATAAAAGATGTGACTTTGTCCTTGATCGAAGCACCTTCAAGAATCTGGCGGCGGTCGCCGTAAATTGCTTCACGCTGGCGGTTCAACACGTCATCATATTTGAGGACGTTCTTTCGGAGTTCGGCGTTGCGGGCCTCGACCTGAGACTGAGCGGACTGAATGGCTCGCGAGACCAGCTTCGACTCGATGGACATGTCCTCGTCGCCTGTTCTGCTCATGATGGCCGCCGCGGCGCCCGAATTGAATAGCCGCATGAGGTCGTCTTGCAGTGAAAGGTAAAAGCGGCTCTCGCCCGGATCGCCCTGGCGGCCCGAACGGCCGCGAAGCTGGTTGTCGATACGACGAGATTCGTGGCGCTCAGTACCGAGAACGTACAGTCCTCCGGCCGCGACGACCTTCTGTGCTTCGACAGAGACTTCGGCCTTCACCGCAGTGAACACTTCGTCCCATCGCGCTTCGAATTCTTCGGGATTGTCGGTCGGATTGAGGCCGGCCTGGTGGAGTTTCGTCACCGCGATGAATTCGGCGTTTCCACCGAGCATGATGTCGGTACCGCGACCCGCCATGTTGGTGGCAACCGTGACCGCGCCAAATCGCCCAGCCTCGGCAACAATGGCCGCTTCGCGCGCGTGGTTCTTTGCGTTGAGCACCTCGTGCTTGATCCCGCGTTTCGCCAAAAGCTTCGACAAATTTTCGCTCTTCTCCACCGAAACTGTTCCCACGAGAACGGGCTGACCCTTCGCGTGACGGGCCGCGATGTCCTCGACCACCTGGCGATACTTCGCGGCCTCGGTGGCATAAATCAAGTCGGATTGGTCGATGCGAATCATCGGGCGGTTCGTCGGAATCGCGACGACTCCCAGTTTGTACGTCGACGCAAATTCGGCGGCTTCGGTTTCAGCGGTTCCCGTCATGCCCGATAGTTTTTCGTAGAGGCGGAAATAGTTCTGCAACGTCACCGTCGCCAACGTCTGATTTTCAGCCTTCACGTCGACGCCTTCTTTGGCCTCGATCGCTTGGTGAATCCCTTCGTTATATCGGCGGCCCGACAGGATTCGCCCGGTGTGCTCATCAACGATGGAAACCTCGCCATTCATGACGACGTAGTCCTTGTCGCGGCGGAACAGTTCTTTCGCCTTAATCGAATTGTTCAGGAACGAAATGAGAGGCGTATTTGCCGATTCGTAAAGATTGTCAATTCCGAGATAGTCCTCTACCTTGGAGATTCCATCTTCTAAAACCCCAATCGTGCGCTTTTTCTCGTCGAATTCATAGTCGACATCGCGTACGAGTTTCTCGGCAATTTTCGCAAATTCACCGAACCATCGGTTTGCCTCGTCGGAGCCAGGACCGGAAATGATGAGGGGGGTGCGTGCCTCGTCAATCAGGATCGAGTCAACCTCGTCGACGATGGTATAAAAGTGCCCGCGTTGGACCATGTCTTGGCGTTGCCACGCCATGTTGTCACGCAAGTAATCGAAACCAAATTCGTTATTCGTGCCATACGTGATGTCGGCGTTATATTGCTGTCGCCTCACCTCGGGCGATTGGTTGGCGAGGATACAACCGACAGACATTCCCAACATGCGGAAAATTCGGCCCATCAGTTCCGACTGGTACGACGCCAGATAATCGTTCGTTGTGACGATGTGAACCCCGCGCGATGGAATCGCATTAAGGAAAGCGGACAGCGTAGCGACGAGCGTCTTTCCTTCACCCGTCTTCATCTCCGAAATGTTGCCGAGGTGAAGGGCGGCTCCACCCATTATTTGAACGTCATAGTGGCGAAAACCAAGGGTGCGCTTCGACGCCTCACGAACGGCGGCAAACGCCTCTGGAAGCAGGTCATCGAGTGACTCTCCGGAAGCATAGCGCTCGCGGAAATGGACCGTTTCGTCTCGCAATTCCTCGTTGGAAAGCTTCGCGAAGACGTCCTCGAGCGAGTTGACGACGTCTGCATAGTGCTTGAGTTTGCGAAGGGTCGCACCTTCACCAACGCGCAGAACTTTTTCCAGAAGATTTGCCACTCGGCACTCCATTTCATGAGTCAACACGGCATTTGTGATTCCGTATCGGCGTACTTTCTATTCTACGGTGAAACGATTTACCCACCACGCAGAAGGAACACACGCAAATCGAGATTCTAAATGGTCAGCGGTGCGATAGCCCGTTGAGTGGCAATCGCCACGACCAGCACTCCCACCACGCGCAGCCCCGCCGTGACGCAGGCGTCGGTCGCGGCATCGATGGATGCACCCGTTGTCATCACGTCGTCGACGATGACTACCCGGGACCCATTTGGCGGTCGACGCGAGCCGACCCGGATGTTGCGCTGTAGCCGCTCTATGCGATGACGGCCACGCTGCGTCCCGACGTCGTCCATCAGCAAACAGTTCGCAACATCAAGTTCCGCAGCCCTCGCAATTGTTGATCCAAGTCCGTACCCGCGTGCAAGGAATCCCGGTCGTGACGACGGCACGGGAATCGCAATCACGTTTCCCCACGCCAGAGCCGCGTCGCGAAGCGCGCCGCCGAGACGTCGAATCGCGGCGTGAGCACTGCGATGTTTCGCCGCCAAAATGAGGGCCCTGAGTCCCCCGCGGTAGATCCCGAGCGCAACGAGCGGGATGCCGCGTGACGTGAATGTGCGGTGAGGCATTGCCGTGAAACGCCCGACGCAGGTGTCACACACCATCGCCCCCCACGCGGAACATCCGACACAATGCGAGTCAAACAATTGCTCGATGAGATACACATCCCAACAGTGTCGAATCCGCCGCGCACCGGGTCGGCGACCCCGGTTTTCGGTGGATAACCCGCCCTAGTGCTGGGTTGCAAGTATGTCGGCGAAAACCCCCGTTGCTTGCCAACCCACACCGCGCGGCTTCCACAATTGACCATTTCCAGAAATAACGACGAGACCCGACACGCCTTTGTTCCCTCCGGAAATTCCCGTCGGGTTCTGCGGTTGGCCAATGAGCCGTGATCCCCCACCGACCGTCGCCACCTCGGCGTGCACCACACCGCTGCGGCTTCCGAGAACAGCAACGTGGTTCGAATCCGCCCACGCGATATCGACAATTAAATCAGCCGACACGCTAAGTCGGCGGTAGGCGTTAACAGCCGTCGGCAGTCCAGTGGCGTCAACGGTGATTGCTCCGACCAGCACGTACGCATGCCCGAGGTCGTTAATCGCGATAGCGACACGCGCATCGTCACGGGAGACTTCGAGTCCGACGATATGTGCGGAGCCACGCCACGGTCCGTCGACGAGGAATTCTCGTCCGTCGGCGAACACTGAAATGAGATCGGGCAAGTGATTTTCAACCCACCACACTGTTCCTGACCCATCTATCTGAGGTTCAACCGAGGACTCTTTAACAGATATTTGCTCTGTTCCGTCAGTCACGAGATAGACCCCCGTGGGTGAAGAGACCGCTGCCGCATTGGTCGACGCGTCAAACGAAATCGACGTCGGCTCGAGGCTCACAATGCTCGCCGCATTTGACGGGACCGATTCAATCTTTGAATTATGTGAGTAACCGAAAGATTTGTTGTAGAGGATTAGCGGGCGGTCGTCCACCTGAACAGCGGTCTCGAGTCCGGGTACGCCAGCAATCGCCAGTAATGACTGGTTGATGGACATCGCGGTTGCGGTGACATTGGTGAATTCCCCAAGGCTCGCGCGCAGCTGCGCCAGCATGATCCGCTGATCTGTGGTTGGGGCCTGTCTGACGTTGTCGGAAACATCAACAGTCGCAATACCTTTTTTGTCATCCACTAATACACTCACCAGTTCAGTACCTTGGGGAAACGCGGTCGACGTGTTGGGCAAATACGGTGAAGGTCCCGCAATCACCGCGCGAGCCACGGAGAACATTGGGTCGCCTTGTCGGGCAAAGACCCGCACATCCGGGACAAGGGCGGTTTGATTGTGATTGACAAAGTACGCGGTGTACTCACCATAGGTCGAGGAAAAAGTCGATTCCGAGATCACGGTGACGTCGGGAACACCAGACAGTCGCCACTCGCCATTGACGCGCGCGAAACTGAAACTCCATTCCCGAGTTTGCGCCGGTTCTACGTTGGTCAGCACGCCGGCACCGTCTACTACAGACACAATCCCGGCCGAATACGTCATCTCTGTGGCTGCGGTTACCATGACCGAGTCATAGACACCGCGAACCATGGTCTCGCCGGCAGGGTTCCATACCAGGGCGGCCTCATCAGTAAGAAAACTCCGCGCAATTCGAAAATTGTTCTGCGGTGCCGAACCAGCGTTGATAAAACCATCGAGAATCTCGCGCTGCGTGGCGCCCTCTGCTGGTCCCGCGGGCAAAAATTCGACGTCTGTTTGTGAACCAACAGTGTTGGGGCCAGCGACAACAACGGGTCCCGCCGTAGGAATAGTCGCGCACCCGGTGAGCATGAGAACTGCGAGAATAAGCACAAACTTACGCATCGGAGTCCTCCGCAATCGGTGGAAGTCCGAGCGGCGAAACGGGATCGACCGCGTCGCCTAGTGGAATCGTCAGGCGGAAGCATGCGCCACGTCCCGGTTCAGACCAGACATCGATGACGCCTCCGTGGAGCTTCGCGTATCCAAGCGCGATTGCGAGACCTAATCCTGTTCCTCCCGATTGGCGTTGGCGTGACGGGTCCGCCCGCCAGAACCGATCGAATACCCTCGCAGCATCAGCCTGGGACATCCCGACCCCATGGTCACGAACCGCAAACGACACCGCCGTGGACGTTGAATCAACCCACATCTCGATGGGGCCGCCTTCTCCGTGATCGACTGCGTTAGCGAGAAAGTTGTGCAAAATCCGTCGCACCCGACGTGAATCGAGATCGACTAGTTTGTGCCCGCCCGGTGCATAGAGGGTAATTATTGAACCTTGTTCGCGAGCGAGGGGCGACACTTCGTCAATACACGATTGGGCAAGTACCGCCGGCGAAACTGGTTCGAGCTCAAGTTCCGCTGCACCGGCGTCAAAACGAGACAGTTCAATAAGTTCCGTTAGCAGTTCCTCGAAGGTTTCAATTTGTCGATTCAGTAACTCGGCTGCACGTGCCGAATCTTTGTCAAAAGTTTTGCGCTGCTTGAACAGCATGCTGCCGGCGAGTTTGATTGTCGTCAGTGGAGTCCGCAATTCGTGCGAAACATCGGACACAAATTGTTGTTGCAGGGTTGAGAGAGTTGCGAGGCGATTGATTTGACCTGAAATCGATTCCGCCATTCGGTTGAATGATCCGGCTAACTTGGCAGAAACGTCAGTTCCTTCGACGTCGATTCGCTCATCAAGATTGCCAGCGGCAAATCGTTCCGCCATTGCTGCCGTCGTCATGATGGGTTGAATTGAACGGGTTGTGACGAGCCACACAATGAGCCCGGTAATGGCGACGAAGAATAACTCGCCAGCAACGAGAGCGCTTTGCACAAAGGTGAGATTCGCTTCGACGTCCGCAAGGTCATAAACCAAAACAAGGTCGTATCGACCCGCAATCGGGACGTCGAGGTTAGTTCCCGTGACAAGTCCCGGTGACCCACCGGGAACCTCAACTGACTGGTAATAAACGTTGGTCCGGTCGTCATGGATCGCTTCTCTGAGTGAGTCGCTGACGACCTGCAATGGGAAACCAATGGACGAGGAACTGGTCATGACCTGGTCGGTGGTTTGCCCCGGCGCACGGAGGATGGCAAATCCAATAAGTCCCGGTGAATTTGTTGTTGCCCGAATTGTCGCTTGTGCGTTGGAATTTGCCTCTTCGATATCGATAGAACTCTCGGAATTGATGGCGAGGTCGAACTGTGACTGCACAGTGCCCGATACCGATTGCGTTTCAGATACGATTTCGTTGCGGCGCGACTCAAAGAGATTTCGTTCGATTGTGTACGACAAGAATCCCCCGATTGCAGCGACGGCAACGAGCGAGAGCCCCACTGAAACCGCTGTCATGCGCAAGCGAAGCGACCCGACCCACGTCTCTCGAGTCTGTCGGACAATTTGGGTGAAAAATTTCATACGGGGTTGATTTCACCCGCGCGATAACCCACGCCGCGGACCGTCTGGACAATCTTTGGGTCATCGACGTCACGTTCCACCTTGGAACGCAACCGCTGAACGTGCACGTTAACAAGCCGAGTGTCCGCTTTGTACTGATAGCCCCACACCTGCTCCAAAAGCGCTTCGCGCGAGAACACTTCGGTTGGACGTGATGCGAGCGTGTGCAGCAATTCGAATTCGAGTGGCGTGAGTGAAATGGGGACTCCGTCGCGCGAAACGACGTGTCCGCGCAGGTCAATCACGATGTCTCCCACTCTGAGCACACTGGACGAGGTGGAAAGTGGCCGCCGCATACACGCCTTGATACGGGCGCTAAGAATCTGCTCGTTGAATGGTTTCTCGACATAGTCATCTGCGCCCGCTTCGAGACCGTGGATGATGTCTTGTGGGTCCGTGCGCGCGGTCAGCATGATGATGGGAGTTCCCGAATGTTCTCGAATCGATCGACAGACTGAAATCCCATCGACCCCGGGAAGATTAAGGTCGAGCAAAACAAGGTGCGGCTGGTACTCGGTGAAAAAATCCAACGCTTGGGGTCCGCTCGTCGCAACTCGAGTGTCATACCCCTCTGAGCGCAAGAACATATCAAGAACCTCACCGATGCTCGGGTCGTCGTCGACGATCAAGATGCGTGCGAACATGACAACTCCTTCCCATCGGTTGTGTCTATTGTGCTAATTCTGACGAATGATTGCGAGTACTTCGTCGCGCACGGCGACCATCAGCTCGGACGTTCCGCCTTCGACGTTGAGTCGCAGCAACGGTTCGGTGTTGGATGGGCGAACGTTGAACCACCAAAAATCTCGTACCTCACCCTTGACGGGCGGGAGCGCCGTGACATCAATCGAACCCCCTGAGACGGTGAGCCCGTCGAGCGTGTCAAAAGCTCCCCGATCTTCGAAGGCGGCTCGAATTCGTTTGAGCGCGGCGGGTACGTCGGATACCGTCGAATTGATTTCCCCGCTTTGAGCATAGGGCGAGTAACGCGCCGAGATGTCGGACAGTGGTCCTGACTGCGAACCAAATTCTGCAAGGACGTGCATCGCGGCGAGCATTCCGTTGTCGGCTCCCCAAAAGTCACGGAAGTAATAGTGTGCAGAGTGTTCGCCTCCAAACACCGCCCGGCTTTCGCGCATGATGTCTTTGATAAGCGAATGTCCGACGTTGGTTCGAACGGGGTCTGCGCCAGCACCGCGAATTACCTCGGGAACGATGAGCGAGGTGATTAGATTGTGCAAGACAACAACCGACGAATCCCCGGCCGCACGGACACGTTTGATTTCCCGAAGTGCAACGATTGCGGCAACCGCGCTCGGCGAGACTGGGTCACCGTGTTCGTCGACGACAAAGCACCTATCGGCATCACCGTCAAACGCCAGTCCGATGTCCGCCTTATGTGCAACGACCGCTTTCTGCAGATCGACCAGGTTTGCCGGTTCGAGCGGGTTTGCTTCGTGGTTAGGAAAGGTGCCATCCAATTCGAAATAGAGCGGGACAATCTCGATGGGCAATTCGGGAAGCCCAGCTGCCGTTCCCAACACTGCTGGAACTGTAAGGCCACCCATCCCGTTTCCCGCATCGACGACGACTTTCAATTGTCGAATGCTTGACAGGTCGACGAGTGATCGAAGATACGCAGAATATTCAGCAATGATGTCGTGCGTCGATGATTCACCCGGTTCCGCCACAGCGGTGACTCCCGAAGCGAGATAGGCCGTGGCGCGATCACGGATTGCGGCAAGTCCCGTATCAAGACTGATTCCTTGCGCACCCGCGCGCGAAAACTTGATGCCGTTATAGGCGGCGGGATTGTGGGACGCCGTAAACATTGCGGCCGGGGCGTTCCATGACCCGGAGGCGAAATAGGACTCGTCTGTTGAACAGAGTCCGAGGTTTGTCACGTTCGCACCGCGTGCGGTAGCTCCTCGAATAAAGGCCGCCGCGAAACCGGGTGACGAGTCGCGCATGTCGTGACCGACCACAACCGACTTTCCCGCTGCACCCACCTCGTCGACGAATCCTGCGGCAAGGGCCTCTACGACAGCGTCGGTCAATTCGGAACCCACGAGTCCGCGGACGTCATATGTTTTGACAAAGCGGGTCAAATCGATAGTCATTCGCTGCCTTCCATAGGTCTGTTTACGATACCGCACGAGGTTCCGCCGGGACGCGGTTGCGAATAGGCTGGGCGAGTGGTCGGTCCCCGTACAACTCGAAATCGGCACGGACGTCATCTCCGTTCCGATGTTCGAGGCATTGCCGCCATCGGAACGGGCGGTCGAAACACCAGTTTCGCAGAAATCGCGAAGGACGTCGTTAACTATCTTTGCGACGTGCAACCGACATTGATGCACGATATCCAGGTCGAGATGACTCTGCTTCCCAGCGCCGAACGCGCGGACGGGGTGCCACGTCGGTGGACGGCGCTGCGAGACGAGCGACGCGTGATCCTCTATCGACTTCCCATCGAACGTGGTTCCAAACTTCATCGCGACGACGATTGGCACCGACGGAACAATATCGAAACGATTGTCATCGAAGCAATCGCCGACCTCATCGACATCGACCCCTACGAGTTAGCACCGAACCGATACTTTCCTCACCCTTAGCCGTGGATGACGACGACGTTGGACGCGTCGATGGGTGCCGTTAAGCCGCGAAGTGTCGCAATTCCGCCTTTATTCTGGACGAAAACCGTGTTCGAAATTGGTGAATTCGACGTCATCGTCAATATCCCCTGTCCAACGGGTCTCAGCAGGTTTCCGTGGGCCGGAACAACGGCGTCCTCCACCATGCCATCGCTGCTCATTATCGTGACCGTGGCATCAGAGGCCCCGACATTGGTGAGTCCCAGTGAGCCGTCGCCTGGCACGAGCACCGATACGGTCCCCGTTTGCGCAGGTGCGGCGCTGGCCCAGGCAAGGTCAGTGATTCCAGTGGACGCATCATGACAACCAACCCGAGCCGCCGCAACGATCGGCTGATCCGACTCGACTGAAACTGCCCAGTCGCCAGCGCTCAATTCGCTAATCGGAAGATCAAGTGTCGACCCGGCTGGAATCGACGCCGTGACAACTTGGGATTCCCCCTCGCCGTATGGGTCCAGCGTGATGGTTACTGTTGCGTCCGTTTCACCCGGAACGAGGAAACGCAGTGCCGCCACGACATCGGCATACGATGGGTCAGCGAGCAATTTGCCAATAGATTTTTCTGTCGGCACGCGAAGAATCGGGAACAAAACCGACATGGTCGGCTCCGCGACGGGTCCGAAGCGATCCAACCCACCCGGCACGAGCCCTCTGACTACGGTGGTCTGGAGCGTCGCCCACACAGCCGCGCCATTGCTGAGGAGATGGATTGCCGGGGATGCTTCGTCGGGGGCGAATCCCGCGACGGAATAGGAGCGTTGTGATTGAGCTGGTACGACAATTCCTAGAGAACCCGGTGCATCAACTTTCCCGGCCGAACCCCAGATTTCAAGATCGATTCGTGCTTCGACTTCACTGCCGTTTGAAATCGTGAGTATGGTGTCACGACCCGTCGTCGTGTTACCGCCTATCAGCCACTGATCATTCAGCGGGTCACCACACTCGGTCGCAAGGAACCCCGCTACCGACTCGGTGTTGACGGAGCCGTATTCGGTTGCCGCCACATCGAGCGAATCCCCAGAGTTGGTGATCGCTGAACCATTCGTCGCCGAATCCATCGTGAGGTATGTGGTGATGCCCCCGCCGGACACGACCCGCGTCGTCGCAGTGATTCCCGAAACAATTGCCGAGTCTCCGACATACCCAACAACGTCGCCCGAACACACGATGCTCCGAGTAACGGACTCCGGCGATACCACGGTTGTCAGAGGGGCAATTCCCGACGACAGTGGAGTGGGAATGAAAACAACCGCGTAAGCCGAGAAACCGAGTGCGGTCAGTCCGACTGCGCCAATGGTGATCTTGCTAAGAATGCTCATCGTCGCCCTCTCCCGTTACCGGCGCGAGGTCGTCCATCACGGGACGACGGCGTGGCAGCGACGTGGGGATCGCAGCGATGAGCGTCACCAGTCCGATGAGCCCCAGAATCACGCGAAATGTGAGGTCGGGAGAACGATTCACCGGTGAGGCTTCGATCATCTCGTTGACGCGCCAAAGTATTCCACGGTCAGTAACCCCGACCGACGTGAGCCCGGCGTGGGAAGCGATCGCGGAGACCTCGGGCGCGGTCGGCGGTGCCTCGAGCACAAGAAATCTGATGCCCGCTTCCGCTACGGCCGCGGCAACGTCGAAGTCGCTTTCGACAATCAGGTTGGCCGCGAGTTCGGCGATTGCGCTTTCGTGTTCAGCCAGTGTCCGCCGCGTGGCCGCTGCGGCGGTCCACTCAACGAGCGTGACACCCGCGTCTCGTTGTAGTTCCGCGCGAATCCCATCGGCCGTTGGTGTCAAAATCAGCGTCGCCCCGCCGGGGTGCACGGTGGTTTCCGCCTGCACATACGCGGGAAGGGTTCTGACGCTAGAGGGAGAAACGAGTGACATCCCGGTTGCGACCGCCGTGAGCGGGACGAAGCCCACTGCGGCAATCACCGCGACCGCGATGGGGGCGAGGAACCCCGCGGCGAAGCGAATCGCGCTAATGGTGATGGCCGCACCACTGAGGAGTCCGAACCAGACCACGTCGTAGAGAGGCCCGGGAAACAATCCGACCGGCTGACCGTCGGCTGTCGCGAGCGTGAGGGGACCCAGTGCCGCCCAGGTCAACAGTGCGATTGCCCCCGGCAGAAGCAGGGCACCGACGCGAGGGTTTTCCGCGACCACCACCGCGATGACCGTCAACGAGAGGCACACCGCGACGACGACAAAGGTCACAAGAGTTGCGATCTCGGTGTCCACTCCAGGGAAGCTCGGTATCGTCGGCCATAACGTGAGCGACACGACACCGTGCGGTGCTCCGGTCGGAAACGGAACACCACGATCCGCAAAGTACGCAGCCGGGTTCGATATGGATTCAATGAGTCGTGGCCATTCGAACGCCAGTGGCAGCGCAAGCGCAAACATCGCGGTCGGCGTGCCCGTGACGGCGCGAATTATTACGACGGTAACGATGGCAGGTGCGAGGGCCGGAACAGACACCCAAACGATAGCGCCGAGAATTGATGCCCAGCCGAGAGAAAGAATGGTCGAACCCATGATTGCCCGAGCAAACAGAGGCAATGCGATGTGCGCGAGAACCGCGGTGATGCGCCCTTCGGAAATTGCTACGTGAAGCGTCGGGAGAAGAGCCCACCCCGCTCCAACAACAATCGCCACGCGTGAGTGGGTTGTGAGTGATCCCGCCCCGATGAATCCCGCGACGAACGACAATGGAATCGCGAACGCAAAGAGCGTCACAACGATGAGGTTGGGGTTCCACCACGTTAGCGAACCCACAATTCCCATCAGTGCGGCAAATCCATCCGGGGCGCCGTTCATTCCGCCCGCAACGTCACTCCACGTTGCGCCAATGGCGTCCCACGCTTCCGTAACGGTCGCGGGCATCGGAATCAACGCCCCGCCCGAAAGTGCCGTGGAGCCGAGGAATCGACCACCCAATACCATTCCGAGAACTGTTGCAATTCCCGTGAACCACATCGCCGCGGAACGGAACTCGAGGCGAGGGGCGACATCGGCCGCTTCCTGTTTTGCGAGTTCATCGTCCCGTTGCATGGCCCGACGGTGTCGAAGATCAGACGAGGAGACAAACAGACGCCCGCCGGCCGCGGGATTTGTCATCATCGCCCGATAAGAACGGTGGGAGCGAGCAATCGCCCCGAGGTCGAGGACACCCGCGACCGAACCTCTCCATTCCGCAAACGGATTCGCACGCTTTCGCAAAAATCGACCGAAACCACGAATCAGTGCTGCGAAAGTCAGTCCGAACGCCCGGAACGGTCTAACGAGTGAGGGGCCGTAGACCAGTACACGATGTGCGCGGGCGCGCGCCTCTTCACGTTCCGCCTGCGACTCGGTCACGTCACCCACGAGTGCCTCGAAGGACGTAACGGCCGTATCAATCACGGCCGCCGGCACAACCTCGACGAGCCAGCCAGCGCTTCGAGCTCGAAAACAGAAATCGAGTGCCCCACCGAGTGCTGGAAGGGCTGGGTCAAAACCATTCAACGACGTCCATACCGAGCGACGAACAAGCATTCCTGCCTCGCCGACGGCAAGCACATCAGTTGTCCGGTCGAACTGGGCCTGATCCAGTTCTCGTTCCGCAATCTGCAGTGCGTACCCCGATCGGGTCATCGACTCGCCCATTTCACGGATCGTGACAGGGGACTGCGCATCCATTTGCTTCGGACCAACAACCCCAACGGACGGTGACGTGTCAAGAATTGATGCCAACGCGGCGAATGCGCCAGGTCGCACGCTGGTGTCGTCCCGCAAGACCCACACCGTTTCGGCGGAGGAATCGGCGATTGCACGGTCAACCGCATGAGACAGCGAGAGGGTGGGGGGTCCGACGATTTCCATCTGGCCAGTGAGGGGAACGGAATCCCCGGTGAGATTTACCACGATGACCGTGCCAGGAACCTTGTCCGCCGCCAGCGACGCCAACGTTGCTGAGAGTCGTTCGGGATGCCGCCGTGTGACCACGACAACCGCGAGTGAGTCGCGAATCATCGAACCGACTCCTCAGTCCTTATGCGCGGCGACGGTATCTGCGTCGCTCGCGCTCTGACAGGCCACCCCAGATACCAAATCGTTCGTCATTGGCGAGAGCGTATTCGAGACATTCGGTTTTTACGGTGCATTCCGCACAAATCCGCTTTGCGTCTCGGGTCGACCCGCCCTTTTCGGGGAAAAAAGCTTCGGGGTCGGTCTGGGTGCATAAGGCATCGGCTTGCCAGGCGAGCGGGTTGTCATCGCCGACGGCATTGCCGGTTCCAATGACACCCAGTCGAAGCGGGTCGATTGCCCAGTTCCCGGGAACGTCATTGCGATATTCAGTCATGACGAATTTCCTCCTATTGGGTGAGCGAGACACCTAATTACACCGTTGTTATTCCCAATAGTCAAGTTATGTTTTTGAAAAATTTCGTGTAGGCGAATGCGCCACAAAAATCCGACCGTTCCCGGTGACGCGGTGAAGAGTTTCTCCCGCCTCGATAAAGACAGAACGGCCACGAGAAAGGCCACCTTCACGATCTAAATGGAGCATCACCTCTCCCTCCACCGCAATGGCGATTGCCGGTCCCACAATTGCGACGTCAACATCGCGGTGTGCCTGGATCTCCGTCAGGATGAAATCGTCCACGCCGGGATCGAATGTGCGCACACCGCTCGACTCTGTCGCGCGGAGACGTGGCTCGTCCAGTTCACGAAAATCGAGGACGCTGAGAAGTTCAGGAACATCGACATGTTTCGACGTGAGTCCGCCCCTGAGAACGTTGTCGCTCGCGGCCATGACTTCGATGCCAAGCCCGTGCAGGTAGGCGTGAATGTTTCCGGCCGGAAGGAACAGAGCCTCGCCGGGACGAAGAATGACGTGGTTAAGAAGTATCGAGACAGCAACACCGGGATCGCCAGGGAAATGGCTCGATAACATCCGTGCAGTCCCAAGGGCG